>JAJYJL010000326.1 GCA_021789565.1 Acidobacteriota bacterium | reverse complement strand
CAGCAGGAAATTCCCTCCTTTGCTGGCCACGTTTACCAGGGTCTGGATGAGCTTTTTCACGGATTTATAGTTGCGGTCGTTCTTATTGTAGGCCCATGTGTTGTTGATGGTCATGCAAGTTTCCCAGGGGTGAAAGTCCTCAGGGCGCGGAAGCCCCGAAGGGAGCCGGTTCTGCTCCGCCATGTTGACTCCAGCAATTCGAACGCCTCTCACGGGAATCCGGTCCGGCACAAATTGTTCCGGCGTCTCGTAATCTCCCGGCGTTCCCAGCCGGTTGTTGAACAGGCTGCTGGGCGAAAGCTCGCGAAGCATTCGCTGCACATGGTACCCGTCGTATTTCTCCTGGTTGTTCAGCCCGTCAAACCAGAAGACCATGGGTTCTCCATACCGTGTGAGCAACTCCCTGCACTGGAGCTGGAAATAATTCAAGTAATTTGGCCACTGCGGGCGCGTGGGCTCGCCGTGCCAGTTGTCCTTTGCTGGCTTTGACGTATCCCTGAAGTCGGGATGATGCATGTCTGGCGGCGAATAGTAATAGCCCAGAGGCATATCGTGCCTGCGGCACGCTTCCACCAGCATCATCAGAACATCCTTCTTGTAGGGGGTGTTCGTGATTTTGTAATCCGTAAAGGAGGAATCGAACATGCAGAATCCATCATGATGTTTGGTTGTAAAAACGATGTACTTCTGGCCGGCTGCCTTGGCCAGCTCCACCCAGGCGTCGGGATCGTACTGCACGGGGTTGAATCTCTTGTAGAGGTTTACGTATTCTTCCTGCGTAATATGCCACTTGGGGTCCGGGCTCATAATCGGCCAGGAGATTTCCACGCTGGCAAGCGAGCAGGGGTCCCAATGAATGAACATTCCGAACCTGGCATCCAGCCACCAGTTCATCCGCTTCAGCCACAAACTGCTCCGCTGACGATCCGTATCGTTCACTTCACGCCAGGCTGTCGAGATGGCCTGGGCGGTTGCATTGTTCCGTGGCCCTTTTGCGGCCATGAGTTTGGACGTGAAGGCGGCGGCTCCCCCGGCGCCCATGAGTCGAAACAGGTCACGGCGTTCGATGCTTCCTCCCTTTCCGCTCTTCATGCAATCCTCCTCTCCATCAATCATGTAGAAACGTTTTTCTCCCGCGTGGCCATAACGTGGTTTTGTCCGCCCGCAACTCCCAGGAATCCTTGCCGTTTTCCGCACCGCCTGGGCAAGGGATGGGAGTCATCCCGTGGAAACTTCTTTCAGATCGCTACTGCTTCCCGGTTCCCGGGGACAGACGTAAAAACCCTCACGTACGATAGCGGGATGCACAAAATGCTCCTTCAGGTGCGGGATATATTCGAGGAACATTTTGTCGTGTCCCAAAGCTATGTGATTAAAGATGACAAGGTGTTGATGGATCTGTCCCATGTCGCCCACGTGGGGAACCACCGGCAGACCAAGCTTCCGCGCCAGCAAGCTGACCGTGAGGAATTCACTCACACCTCCCACACGGGTGCAATCCACCTGCACCAGTTGCACCGCCCCGGCCTGCATGAAATTCTTGAACAGAATTCGGTTGGGAACATGCTCGCCCAAAGCAACGGGAATGGGCGAAATCGCTTCAGCGATTGTCTTGTGGGCAAAAACGTCGTCGGGGTGTGTGGGCTCTTCAATCCAATAGGGCGACATCGGCTGCAAAGCCTTACACATTTCGAGGGCCCTCGGAAGCGTCCATTGCTGGTTGACGTCCAGCATGATTCGAACGTCCGGCCCCAGCGCGTCTCTCAGCAGGAAAACCCGCCGAACATCGCGCTCGCCGTCGGTTGATCCTACCTTGAGCTTGAAGGCGCGGAAACCCTGCTCGAGTGCCCGCAGAGCGCCATCCCTCACCTTGGCGTCTTCATATTGAAACCAGCCTACTGACGTATCATATCCGGGATAGCCTTCGCCTACCACCGATTCCCGCCTGGCCCTGCCGGGGAGAGCCTCCTTGATGATGGAAATCGCTTCTTGCGATGTGAGAATGTCCTCCAGGTAGCTGAAATCCATCAGGGCGACCAGTTGCTCCGGGCTGAGATTGAGAAGGAGCCGCCACAGCGGTACACCGCGCGCTTTTGCCCATAGGTCAAAACAAGCATTGGTGATGGAAGCCAGGGCCAGATGGACCACTCCTTTATGGGGCCCCAGCCATCGAAGCTGGGGATGATCGGCGAGTTTGCGAAAGGTCGTACCAAATCCAGCCATTAATTCTTCGATCTCCAAACCCTTCAACGATTCGGCCAGAAGCAGGATTGCGTCGCAGACCAAGGGGTTCCCCTTGCCCAGGGTTAGGGTCAATCCACAGCCTTGCCGCCCATTGCTGTCGCGCAGCAGAGTCACCGCGTAAGCATATTCGGAGCCGGAATGGATGGCGTCAGTCCCAGCGGCAGCAGGAAGAGGAAATCGAATATCTCTTGCTTCAATGTGTTGGATCACTGGACCTTTCATGAGCGGTTCGCTCGCTGGAACTTAGTTTGGGGCTTAGATGCCCCGCGAAAATGTTTCCTTTGCTGCGGAAATGGAACTCTTGCTTTATTCAAATAGGACGATAACGTGTGGCCCTACTTCCGGAATTCTTGTCACAAAACCGCCGCCGTGAGGCTCGCTTTGCAGAGGGCGCCGGGTCGGCCACACCTGGGTGACCCTTCGCCCCACACCGGCGTTGCCTGCAACCGAAACCGTCACGTTTCTGGCGAGAAGACTGGTTTCCCAGTTCACCAGGTGAAGTACGTGACGTTTTGGGGCACGCTGAACATTCAGTCCCGCCCAGACCTTTTGTGAAGCCTCCACCTCGCAGGGAGCCTGCGGCGCCAGAAAACGGACGGTGTCAGCCACAAGCTGCCCTACCCAGTGAACGCCCACAGAACATTCGCTGCTCCAGGCGGATTGGCCAAAAATCGATCCCGCAAAGTAAACGGTCTTGCCTTTTCCGAACTGGCCGATCCCAACCGCTGCGCGTTTTGTAACATGCCATGGAGAATGCCCGGGCGTTCCGGCGTCATTGATAAGAGGCACCGCAGGGTCTCCGGCTATGGTTCGCACATAGGTCGAATCGCCAGGAATGATCAGGTTTGTCGGTGGCAGGTGCTCAAAAATCGGATGCTGCAGCCGCGAAGGATTGATATAGGTTGGCCTTTTCAGATCCTTGGTCTGAACCGCGTTGGTGGGGATTTCATCGATGCGGATTCCCAGCACATCACTGAGACCGAAATCATGCCGCGGGTTACCGTCCGTATCGTACAGCGATGTCTCAGCGGTAGCCAGCAGGCAGCCTCCATCCTTAACGTATTGACGAAGGGCGGCAATTTGCTCATCGCTCATGCAGGCGGCATTGGGAAGAATCAGCAGCCTGTATGATTTCAAAAACTCCGGCTTCAGGTTCCAGTCCGCGACAACTTCGTGCTGGACGTGCAAAGCGTCCAGCATCCTGAGCGCCCCTATGAGGTCGCTGGCGTGACACCCACTGTCAGACCGCCCCCTGTAATACATGGTGGGTTCGCTGCTGACCACGCCCACATATTTCAACGGCTCGGCCACCACCACATACGGCGTTTTCTTGCGAATCTCTTCGTTGATGACACGCCAGCATCTGACAAAGTATGGATCGGGTTGGCCATTCAGCGAGGTTTGGTCATACCGGTAAGGCATGCCCCCGATCCCGAGGGTTCGCCCCACCCTTGCACGGACCTCGTCAAGGTTGAAAGGATCAAGAATGGAATACGTGTTCTTGAAGGTCACGCGGAACGGTTTGGGATGTGCAATTCCCCGGGTCCAGTCCGCATACTCGCCTGTACTGCCCGCTTCGGTGAAGACGTAATCCGTCTCTTGGCCCAAATGCGGCGGTTCGGGAATAAAGCCTCCCCATCCCACGAGGCCGGGCATCGAGATGTCAGGTCCGGGGCCGTTAAACGTCACTTCAACCCGAGGGTCCCTTTCTTTCACGGCTGTCCGAAGTTTACGCCAATAGTTATCAATCTGTTTGATTTCCCAGCGAAGGGTAGCGCGCCAATCGGGATCTTTGTCGAGTGACTGCGGGTAATTCCGCCCCATCTCCCGCCTGAACTTTTCCACCGTGTATTCGGACTGGCCATACTTGATGAATGTTATGCCGTCAGCGAAGAAGGCGTCTCCGCCATAAGCGGGGATCAGTTCATGGATGACCTTCACGTACCAGTCCGATGCAGGGGAATTGGGATCGGGGTGGTAACCACCGTAGGCTGCGGTAAAGAGCTTGCCGTCGGGCGTTCGCATTCCCCAGGAAGGATGTTCGTGAATAAGATAGTCGGCCCACATCGTTGGAACATAGAGTTCCATTGCCATGCCTTTTTGGTGGCCGAGGTCAATCATCCTTTTCAGGTAATCGTATTTCAGCGTAGGATGCCGGACGCCAACCTTGCTGTCATAAAACATGTAGCCGGAAATCGACATGCAAAAGACCATTAGAGAGTCGGCGTCCATTTCGAGAAGGTCGTGGATTTGCTTTTCGACGCTCAAGTCTGAGTAATTTGAGAGCGGGTCAACGTGTTCCTTGAGCTTATCCACCCAGTTAAAGTCAAAACAGTACTCCCGGAATGCCTTTGAAAGGCGAGGAACCGAGGACTTTCGCGGTAATGCAGCATCCTGTGGGGGTGCGCTTCCGGTCGCAGTCAGCACTCGTGCTGCCTTGCTGTTCAGGACTAATCCGGAGAGGGCGAAAGCAGAAAGCTTTGAAAACCAGCGTCGGTTCATAATCATCTCTGCTCCCGTGCGTGTCGATTTGTGAGTTTCATATTCAAGGAATGGACGGCTAGTAATAACACACGCCGCCCGCCGGATTCAACCTCATAATCTAACGCCAAAGCGCAGCCGGCCGGGTTCGGAAGTGCTGAAACAGAATCTTATGAAAGTCCGCCGGGCTGTTCGCCGCGCTAGGCGGCCATGAGGAGAAACGGTTTGCGCCTCTGGATGATGTGAGCTATTTTCTAGTGGCTCACTTGAAGCCATTGAGAGGGGGATTTTATGTCAAAGACCTGTACACGCAGGAATTTTCTCAAGACAACGATTGCAGCCGGCGCAGGGTTATCGGCGTGGGGTTCCGTTTCGCAACTTGCGCATGCCATCAATGCCCCTTTCCCCGGCCACTTTTCACCCACCTGGGACTCCCTCTCGCAATATAGTGTGCCCGACTGGTTCCGTGATGCCAAACTCGGCGTCTTCATGCACTGGGGTGTTTATTCCGTCCCCGCGCACGCCAGCGAGTGGTATCCACGCCTGATGTATCGCAAGGAGAGCCCGGTTTTTGAATGGCACCGGCAGCATTGGGGGCCTCAGTCGATGTTCGGTTACAAGGATTTTATTCCCATGTTTCGTGGGGAAAACTGGAAACCGGACCAGATTGTGGAGCTCTACAAGAAGGCTGGCGCAAAATACATCGTTCCGGTGGGCGAACATCACGATGGCTTCCCCATGTATGACTCGCACCTTACAGAGTGGTGCGCCGCCAAGATGGGTCCGCATCGCGATACCATCGCCGGATGGGCGCGCGAGGCCCGCAACCAGGGACTGAAACTCGGCATCTCCTCGCACCGGGCCTTCCACTTTTCTTATTACACTTTTGGGCAGGGTTATGATACGGACAATCCGCTCTTCGCCGGCCTTTACGGTCCCATCCACGCTCCCACGCCGCCGATTGACAATCAGCCCGGCCAGTTGGTCCAACAGCCGTCAAAGGAGTTTATGCAGGACTGGTTCGCGCGTTGCGTTGAAATTGTTGACCTCTATCAGCCTGACCTGGTCTATTTCGACTGGGCAAATGGCGCTCCGGGTTTGGAACCCTACCGTAAGCAGTTTGCTGCCTATTACTACAACGTGGCCGCAGAGCGCGGAGACGGAGTGGTGGTCACCTACAAGAACACGGCCTACCCGGAACACGCCGCAGTGCTTGACATCGAGCGTGGACTGGCTGGCGGCATCCGGGAATTGCCCTGGCAGACCGATACTTCCGTGAGCTGGAAATCCTGGGGCTACATCGACGGTGACACTTTCAAGTCGCCCAGGGAAATCATTCTTGAATTTGTTGACATCGTCAGTAAGAACGGGAACCTTCTGCTTAATGTGGGCCCCAAGCCCGACGGAACCCTGCCTGCTGAGGCCGAAGAAATATTCCGTGGCATTGGCCGCTGGATGGACGTCAACGGAGAGGCGATTTACGCAACCCGGCCCTGGAGGATTTATGGCGAGGGCCCCACGGTGCTGGCTGGCGGGTCTTTCGTCGAGGAAAAGCTGAAGAGCATGGTATTCACGCCTCAGGATATCCGCTTCACCACCAAAGCGGGCGCGATCTACGCCATTCTCATGGCCTGGCCGGAACGCGAGGCAACTATCAAAGCGTTGGGCAAGAATTCAAAGAACGCACCCGGCAAAATCCTGGATGTAAGCTTGCTGGGCAGCGGCGCCCGCCTCGAATGGTGCCAGGACGCCGATGCAATGATTGTTGAAATGCCCGCTGAAAAGCCGTGCGACATTGCCTACGCCTTGAAGATCACCACGTCAGGAGCAAGCTGATTGTTGCGCGTCAGGCTCAATTCCGCTAGCGGGTGACGTGGTAAGTTTCTCCGGCGCTGGTAGGAAACACCAGGACTCCCTTTTTCACCTGTACCTGGACGCGCTGGCCGTCTCGCCGGCGCGTAAGCCGGACGGAGGCGTTCTTCCACGGGTTCGCCATCCGGACCGTCTTTCCTTTCTCGCTCAGCAAGGATACCTGTGAGACGTTTCTTCCGTCGAACGAGGCGCTCACCAGAAACGCGCCGGCCGCGCGCAGATTCTGGAAGCGCGCCGGGCCTAGGTTCCGGGTGTTCGGAAAAAGACGAATCGTTCCCGTATAGCTCTGCATCATGCACTCGTTCAAGACTGCGGGCAATGAAAGGTTTTCCGTCCAGACGCCCATGGGCAGCATGAAGTCAAAGCTGGTTGAATCCCTGTACCGGCCACCGACCTGCCGCACGCGGTCGCTCGAAACGCCGTCCGGCAGAACGCAATAGCGCACCTGTCCCTTGAACCATTTCAAATCCAGCATCCCCAGGCGGGCCCGGATCAGAGGCTGAAAGACAAGATCGTTGCCTCCCTCCAGCCGGAGCGTGCGCGCCGTACACCGGGCAATTTGCAGATGGTCTTCGCCTCGACCAATCCCCACCTGTTCAGCGGGGAAAACAGGAGACATCGTCAGGGGGACGTTGTAGATGTACTCGGCAGGAGCATTCTCCACATCCACCCATACTTCACCGTACGGCCCTTTGGTTTTGGGATAGGGAGCAAGATTGTCCCGAATTTCTTTCCACCGGGCGCGTTCAGTGTTGTCGGTCTTTAGAACATTTGAGGCTTCCACCACGGCATCCAGCAGAAACGCCATCAGGGAAAGGTCCAGAATGCAGTCTTTGTTCAGACGAAAGTCCACCGTGCAGCCCCAGTTTTCTGCACTGACGGTGGGGATCACGTGGTATTTCCCATCGTCCCCCTTCTTGACGTAAGCGGCCACAAACCTGGCTGCTGCGCGAAGGATGGGGTATGCTTTGCGCAGATAATCCATATCCTGCGTGTAGAGGTATTGCCACCAAAGACTTTGCACCGTCCACGGCGTTTCACTGATCTCGTAGCCCCAGGGCGGGACGGGATAAGGCACCATCTGGCTGGGAACCGGATAGGCCGAGTGCGGGAAATAGGCGCCAGGCAGCTTGAATTTTTCCTTTGCGTATTTCTCTGACATTGGCATCAGGTTGTGGCAGAGCTCGACGTAGGGGAGATGCTGC
>JAJYJL010000325.1 GCA_021789565.1 Acidobacteriota bacterium | reverse complement strand
CAAGCAGGGTGACCGGAGACGGTATGTTTCAGAAACGGCAGCCTGCTTTGCGGTCAGTTGTTTTGTGCCAGCCGCTCGTCATAGTTGAGGAATTGCGTGCTTCCCGCGGGCCAGGAGTGTTCCAGGCAGCGGTCCATCAGCCGGGCCCGGAAATACGGAAGGACACGCTTGATTCCCTCGTGAAGTCCTACCTTGGGATGCCAGTTCAGGCTGGACTTGGCCTTGGCGATATCCGGGCAGCGCCTTACCGGGTCGTCGGCGGGCAACGGCTCAAAGACCAGGCGGCTGTTGCTTGAGGTGGTTTCGATAATCGTCCTGGCCAGTTCCAGAAGGCGTATTTCCTCCGGATTTCCCAGATTGACGGGTCCAACTTCCTGCGAAAGCATCAGCTTGTAGAGCCCTTCGATAAGGTCGCTGACGTAACAAAAGCTCCGCGTCTGGGACCCGTCGCCATAAATCGTGAGGGGTTTCCCTTCGAGGGCCTGGGCGACAAAGTTGGGAATGGCCCGCCCGTCATTCAGCCGCATTCTCTTGCCGTAGGTGTTGAAGATTCGAGCTATCCGGACCCTCAGGCCGTGTTCGCGGTGGTAGGCCATGGCGATGGATTCCGCATAGCGCTTGGCTTCATCGTAAACGCTGCGGGGCCCGATGGGATTTACGTGACCCCAGTAGGTTTCGGTTTGAGGGGTCACTTGCGGGTCCCCATAAATTTCCGAAGTGGAGGCGAGAAGAAAAACGCTCCCGTGCGCCTTGGCCAGTCCGAGCAGGTGATGAGTGCCCAGCGCCCCGATCTTGAGAGTGTGGATCGGATGCCGCGCGTAATCTTTTGGACTGGCAGGAGACGCCATGTGAACGACATAATCCAGCTTGAACAGTCCCTCGGAATCAGGGCTGAACTTGTCATGCTGATGTCCGAGCAACCGAGCCATGTCAATAGGCTGGGTCACATCGTGCTGGACGAAACTAAAGCGTGGGTGCGGCAGAAGATGCTGGACGTTTGCAACGGCGCCCGTCAGCAGGCTGTCCATGCAGATCACCTCGTGGCCCGCACCAATGAGACGGTCGCAGAGGTGTGACCCAAGAAATCCCGCGCCCCCGATCAGTAGCGTTCTCGGGACATGTTTACCATTTTGGGAATTTGCGGTCATTTTACCTCCAGGCTGACGCGCTGTATTCGAGTCCGTCACCGGGCTGAGGAGGGACAGCCAAAGGCGCCACGTCAGTCGGAGTCGCGACGCCCCGGCCCATTGAAATGTATTCAAGGCCGGCACGGCGGGCCTTTTCAGCGTCCAGCGCATTTCTGCCGTCCAGCAGAATGGGCAGCTCCATCAACCTCGCGACACGCTGCAAATCGACAGTCAGGAATTCATCCCATTCGGTCAGCAAAAGGACCGCGTCGGCGCCCTCACACGCCTGATAGGGAGAAGAGCAATAAGTCACCAACCCCGGCTGTTCCGGAAACACCTGCCGCATGCGTTGCATCGCCTGCGGATCATATAAGCGGAGACGAGCGCCTTCCCTGGCGAGGGCCTCCACAATCCTCAGGCTCGGAGCTTCCCGAATGTCGTCGGTGTTGGGTTTGAATGAAAGGCCCCAGATTCCAATCGTCTTGTCCTGTACAATCCACAGGGCCTTGTGAAGCTTGTCCATGAACCGGTCCACCCGCTGGTGGTTAATTCTTTCAACGTCTCGGAGAAGGGAACCCTGGACGCCGTGTTTTTCAGCGAGATGAATAAAAGCCTTGAGGTCTTTGGGAAAGCAGTAACCTCCGAAGCCGAGACCCGCCGACAGAAAATCCGGTCCAATGCGGGGATCCAGGCCGAGGCCCAGGGAAACCATACTCACATCGGCTCCGACGGCCTCGCAGACGTCGGCGACCATATTGATGTAGGAAATTTTCATCGACAGGAAGGCGTTGGCGGCATGCTTGATCAACTCCGCGGTAGTCAGGCCCGTCACAAGAATAGGGCGCTTCAAGGGGCGATATAATGCTTTCAGGATTTCCTCGCCTCGCGCGCTCTCCACTCCCACCACAATGCGGTCCGGTCGAAAGAAATTCTCGACAGCCTTCCCTTCCTGCAGGAATTCAGGATTTGAGGCAACGTCAAACTCCGGGACGGGGGGGTCCTGTCCCATCCGGGGCGGGGCCTCGGTGGGTTGCAGCCCGCCTGCCAGCGGCCCCCGCTGCGGGGTTGCAAATCGCAGGATCGTGCGTTTGATCCACAATGAGGTCACTGCGGGTACGGTGCTCTTTTCCACGATCAGCTTGTACCCGTTCAGATGCTGGGCGATGAGGCGGGCGATCACTTCAATCTGGGAAAGGTCCGCCTCGCCATCCTCGCGCTGGGGTGTGCCCACGCAGATAAACAGTACGGTGGCCGCCTGGATGGCGCTGGCAACGTCGCTTGTGACGGTGAACTTCCCGCTCGCCAGGTGCCGGGTTAGCAACGTTTGCAGGCCGGGCTCATAAAACGGGCTTTCCCCGTTTTTCAGTTGGCGGACCTTTTCCGCGTCCTGATCAGCGCCGATGACTTTCCAGCCCAACTCGGCCAGGCCCAGTGCCGTTGGAAGGCCGACGTGCCCAACCCCGATGATGGCAATTTTCAGATTTTCTGGTGTGTACGGGTCGATACCTTTCGAATGATCCATTAGCTGATTCTCCCTATTCGCAAGGCCTTTCATCGCGGCCTCTCGCTTTGTGTGATGTCGTAGCTTTCAGAATGAAATTCGGGACGCCTAGACGGGTTCCAGGTCGAAACCGCTTACCCGGACTGCAAGTGACCTCTGGATCAGGTCGATGGAGATCACCACGCTCCGGTCAGAATTTTTGGCAGCGAGGATTCCTTCGATGCCATCGAGGTAGCCGCCATGAATCCTGACCCTCTGGCCGCCGCTTAAAAAGGGATACGGTTCAAACGGAACTTTGCTGGAGAGCAGAAGCTGAATGTTCTCGATTTCGGCATCGGGGATGGGGACCCCTTGTCCCTGGATTCCAACGAATCCCACAACTCCGTTGGTCCTGAGCACGGTCACCCGCGTCTTGTCCTCAGCGGGGATCCGGACAAAAACATACCCGGGAAACAGAGGCTGGTCAATAATCTTGCGACGGTCGGTCCAAAAGCGGACTTCCCTCACGGTCGGCAGGAAGCAGTCGATCTGGTTTTTGCGGATCTGCATGGCTACTTTCTTCTCGCACTTTGACCGGGTGTGAACGGCAAACCATGCCTGAGAAGCTGGAGGAAGCCCCGCACAGGCCGAGGGTGACAATGGTTCCTGATATTGTCTTAAAGATTGCATAGCTCCGCCCCTTGAGTCCCATTCCGGGACCCCTCAGATACAAATTGGCGTGTTACCCGCTGACTAACGTCCCGCGCGTTGCGCGGATTGGCCCAGTTACTCAGACTCTGTCATAGAGGAACTGGGGAATTGGAAATGTACGCTTGTTGAGAACCGCGCCCAACACGCGCACTTGAGCAGTTTCAAGATCTTCTTTCGCGATCCGGGCCACTTCCCGCCGCGTGGCGTTTGACTCCAGGACCATTACGGCCCCGTCCGCCAGGCGGCCGAGCAAGATAGCATCGGTATGCTCGCTCACCGGAGGCGTATCGACCAGGATATAAGCAAACTCATTGCGAAGTTCGTTGATACGCGCCTGCAGATTTTCAGCTTTCATCACGGCGCGAAGCTGTGACGCCATTGACCCGCAGGGCAGCAGCCACAGGTTGCTGCCGGGCAGTTTCTGGACATACTGGCTAATGGGCCCCGGCTTGAACACGGCGTCCGTCAGCCCTTGAAGGTTTTCCGCTCCAAAGCAGAGATGGAGCGCGGGGCGCCGCAGGTTGGCGTCCATAACGCACACGGGCGAGTCAACCTGGGCCGCGAGGGCTTCGGCGGCGCCGGCGCAGATGGAGGTGCAACCTGTGCTGTTCTCAACCGACGTAAACACCACCATCTTTCGCGCGTTGTGGTCGAGAAGGAAAATCCGCCGGACAAGTTTGATCAATTCCTCCCGCGATAAAGTGTGGGAGTCCGGGGGCGGTGATACCCGTACGGCGCGTGGAATCGGCTCCGGGCCCAGTGTGAAAGAATCCGACTCCTTCATTGCGCGTTCTAGCAGCTCGAAATTCCTGCTCACGATGTTTCCCTCCCCTTTGATGAAGTCCTATTAGTTTGCGGCTTCTCGGTTTCAGTCTTGTTGATTGCGGTCGGCTGGCCGGCCGGAGAAGGCCACCGTATTTTTCGCGTCACGACGTCGCCGGGCTTCAGGACAAAGCTCCCCTCGAGAGGGCGTTTGCCCCCGGGGGGGACCACTTTGAATTGGTGCAAGCCTGCATCCAGCGACGCCTCCACTTCGCTTGGACCATACGCCTTGCCGTCGATGAAGACCTGCATTCCCGGCGGTTCCGTGTCGATCACGATGACGCCGCGCGGCATGTGCAAATCAGCCATGAGCCAATGCTTGTGCCCTGGCGTCACCCGTACCACCCTGTACCAGGTGGTATACCCTTCCTGCGAAACGGAGATGCGATACAGGCCCTGGGGCAGATCAAAGATGTGAGGAGTCCGCCAGCCGGGATTTGTCTCTCCGTTAATGGTGATGGCGCCGCCCGGCACACTCGATTCGACGACAATCTTGCCTTTTGGCACCTCCTCGGACGACGCTGGATCTTCCACCGGGTTGATGTTTGGGTCGCTGGCGGCAGCCTTTACAGGGCTTGGAGGGGGACCGGCCGCAGCCGTCGCGGTGGCCACATCTCCGGCAGACGCCGCCGCGTTCTGGTCGCCGGCCTTGGGTGAATCGGAGGTCCCGGGTCCAATGTTTACCGGGGAGTTCGCTGGCGATTTGTTTGCATTCAGAGGCACCGGTATGTCACGGGCGTTGGAGCCGGAGGGCAGCACGGTTGTTTGTGGCTGCGAGGCAGCCGGCGAGCTGCTCGTTTTGAGCAGATCATACTTGCCGGCCATGCTTTTCGCCATGCTGACAGTCCTCGCAAACGCTTGTGAGATAGCCTGCCGTCGCTCAGCCGCCGGCACGAACGTTTGGAACATTTCACCTGCCAGAATCATGGTGAGCAAAATAACGGCCCAGATCGGCCAATGGGACTCCCGGGGTCTGGACCGTCCCCTTCCAACCATGCCGGGGGCGGCCGGAGCGGAATATCGGCCTCCTCTGAGGCGCACTCTGTCTGCTTCTCCCCAACTTCCGGAATCGAGGATTACTTCTTCCAGGGCGGAGACGGGCTTCTTCGAGGCTTCCCACTTCGCGCCGTGCAGGCCCGCACCGGGAGTCTTGAGAGTTTCCAACTCCAGATCACTGAGCACTTCCTCGATGATCACGCGGTCGATCCTTTTTTGCCCTTTGGCGTAGGCAAGCGAAAGCGCATGGAAGCAGATGTTGTTAATGTTTCGCGGAATGCCCCCGCTGCTGTTGGCAATCATTGAAAGGGCCTCGGCCGTGAACCCTTCGTGACCCGTGAATCCCGCGGTCCTGAGCCGGTGATGGATGTATTGAGCAACTTGTTTGGGGCTGAACGGTTTCAGCCGGCAAATAATGGAAACCCGTTGCATCAATTGTTCGTGTTCGGGGAGCGCCAGTTTGTCTGCGAGCGGCGGCTGTCCCGCCAGCACGATCTGCATCAGCTTGCTGCGAGAGGTTTCAAAATTTGAGAGCATCCGGACTGACTCCAGCACGGAGTCATCGAGGTTCTGCGCCTCGTCAATGACCAGCACAAACCGTCTTCCCAGGCGGGCTTCCTGAATCAGGATTTCATTCAGTTGCCGCTGCAGAGTGCTTAAGTCCCGGTCATCGGGGACCAGACCCAGGTCCGCAATAAGATTGGCCAGGAATTCGCGCGTATTCCCCTGGGTCTGGAACAGGAAGGCGGTTCGGGCAGAGTCCCGGAAATGCTCCATGAGCTGGAAGAGCAGGGTGGTCTTTCCCATCCCCGGCTCGGCGATCAGACTCATAAAACCGCGTCCCGTCTCGATACCGTAAATCAGTGAAGCAAGCGCCTCTCGGTGTGAGTCGCTCATGAAAAGGTATCGAGGGTCCGGCGTCATGCCGAACGGCTGTTCACGCAATCCGAAATATTGCAGAAACATAACGTCTCTCTAGCTGCCGCACTTCCCGTAGCCCCAAAAGTCTTGAGGTCCTTTGTTGGCGGACGGAGTTTTCCCCAGCGTTCGGCCCCTCGCGTCTGCGGCCAGGGTAACCCTTGAAGCTCCGCCATTCTTGGGCAAGGCGGCGAGAACCGGCACGTCCAGATACCGGATGACCTCATCCGGAGTTCGAAAAGATGGGTTCAGGTAGTCCACGCCGAAGGCCGACCCCATGCTGACGATCAGCGCCAGTATCCCGCCCGCCAGGATCAGGACGGACGGCGAGCTCACCGGCAGGGAAGGAATCGCGGCGCTCTCGGCGACTGAAACGTTGAGGATCCTTTTTTCATCGAGCGCGTCTGAAATTTGGGCTTGCTGGCTTTTATTGAGATACAAGAGGTAGTTCTCTTCCGCCGTTTTGACATTGCGAAGCAGATCCTGCTGCTTGATCTGTTTCTGGTCCAGCAACACCGCCTGGCGGGAATAAGTATGGACCACGGGAGCCATGGCGGCAGCTTGCGCGCGCAGGGCCGCCAGCTTCGCCCTGGCCTGCGCCAGATTGCTTTGCAGCATTTGGTAGGTCTGGTTCTGGTCCGTGGTTTCCTGATGCATGGGCGCCTTATCGGTGGCTGCAATGGTGGCCTTGACCTGGGCAATCTGCTTTTCAATGTCTTTCACCGGCCGGTAGCTGGGCTGATACTTTGACAATAAATCCGTCCTTTGGATTTCGAGGTTCTGCAGCGTGGACTTCAGGTTTGCCATGAGCTGCGGGTTCTGTTCCGTCGTATGCTGAGTTGTGATGCGGGGCGGAGTTGCGGCGAGTTCTGCCTTGATAGCCCGAATCTCGTGCTCGGTGCTTTGGATGTCGGCCCGGGTCTGTTGCAGTTGTCCGTCAAAGTCGGTTGCCTGTTTCAGAATCAGGTCTCTCTCTGTTTCAGGTGCCGGAGCATCCTGCAGGGTGTTAAAGCTGGCCAACTGGGCCTCGGCATTCTCAAGCTCGTTCTTGTAATGCTCTGTCTGTTTCTGGAAGAAACCAAACGCGCCCGCCGGACGGTAAACCGCCACGTGCTTGGCAATGTAAAGCTCATCAAGCTTTCTCAGGACCTGGGCCGCTTTATCCGGATGATGGGACGTATAACGGACCTGGATAATGTTGGAATCCGGCAAGGCTTGGACTTCAAGACGGTCTTTCAGTTTCTGGACCGCTTTGGCCGTCCGGGACTCGTGGTCTCCCCAGGAAGGAAGCCAGCCGCTCCAGAAATGTTGATTCGCCGAATCCAGGCCGCATTGCTTCACGACTTGCTCCAGCAAATCCTGGCTCTGGAGCAGCGCCACCTCCGTATTGATTTCCCGTTCTCGCGCGTTGTCGTCCTGTGGCATCTGGCCGTTGTTTGTATTGGCGGTAACCACGTCATCCGCGCGCTGGTGCTTCACCAGAATTTCTGTCTGGGCTTCGTACTTGATTCCAAAAAGAAATATCGCGAACACCACTCCCGCAAAAGTAGCCAGGAACGAAACCACCAGCAGCCGCCGATGCCGGAAGAGGATTCCCACCACTTCGCGGAGCGTGCTGGGAGCGCGTGGGATGCCGGTGTATGGAGTAATACTCTGTTGTCCCATCGTCGGTTTCCTCTTTTCCTCAGCGGATGTAATAGGCCAATGAAGGCAGTGGGAGGAAAGGCTTAATCTTCGAGATCTTGTTTT
>JAJYJL010000324.1 GCA_021789565.1 Acidobacteriota bacterium | reverse complement strand
AAGGAGTTTGTGAAAGGCAACTGCATTGCGAATGAACCGTTCTTCGATTGGTTAATGGGCCTCCAGTTGGACGGCATGCGCACGGGTTACTTTCCTGGCTGGGTGATGGACGGCGACTTTTTTGGCGGCGGCGGGATTGTAATACCTGTCAACTGCCCGTCAGCCCAGCACGATCACTTGCCGGGGGATTCCAACTACGCTTGCGAGCGGGCGCTTAGCCACATGATGCGCAGAGTCCGCCAGACCTTTCCAGGTTCGTACCTAGGGCCGATGTGCCGGCCTGCCATGGATCTGGGTATTTGGTCGAATCGTTACGCTGATGGGGTGTTCACTTTGGATGAGTTTGCGCGGCCGGAGCCCTTGCCGGGGCTCAGCGGCCAACCCCTGAACGTTGTCATGGGAGATAAGGCTCGGAATTGGTCGCGCGTAAGAGTTCACCGCAATTTTTTCCCGCATTATATGGACCAACCTCTCGTGTTTGCGGCGCCCAAGAGCATAACCAAGCGGGGGCCCGCATGGACTAGTGAGAAGATTGATTATGTGATGCTAAGCGCGCTGTCTTCTTCGCCCAACCAGCTCTACTACCTGCCGACCAAGGCGGGGATTCCGGCGCGCGACAAGGCAGAGATTCGCAAATGGCTGGACTGGGGCAGGAGCAACATTCGCTACCTGCAAGTGCGCAAGGACTTGCAGGATTGGCCGGGAGCGGGAAAGGTTGATGGGAGTGCACACATTACGGGCGACCAGGGACTGATCTTCCTGTTCAACCCGAATCCGAAGGCGGCAACGGCAAGATTTCGGCTGGACAACGAAAGTGTTGGACTGAAGGGTGGGACTCGTTTTGAGCTAAGGCAGATTTATCCGGCCTCAGGAATAAGGCAGCAACAGCAGTTTGGCAACGAGGTTGCTTGGGGAGTGCCATCGTACACCGCGAGTGTCGTTTCGATTAGTCCGGTGTAAACTCTAAGATGTAATACGGGATGGGGCGGGCTCTCTCTCCGTTGTGTGCTGGCACAAATCCGGACCGGCAGGATGATTGCAACTCTCATTAGTTAAAGGCAGATTTTCTTGAGGGGCTGCAACAAGCCCAATAAGCAAAGGGGGATCTGATGTCGAGCGCTTTCGCCCGACAGAGGAAATGGGATGAGGTGGCGGGATGGTTTCAAAGGTTCCCGTTCGGAGACAGCGAACCCTATTCCCGCGTTCACTTTCCACCTGGGATACAACTTTGGGGATGAAACGGTTGAAATCCTCTTCATGATCGCCCGGACGACTTACACTGACCAGATGCGCACGAACCCTACTTATGATGATCACTATCAAAATTTTCGAAACCCCATCTTGCTGCATCCGGAAATTGATGACCACTGTCAGAAGCACAATTCCTGGGCGCAGCCGGGATTTCAGGAGGGTGAGGCTCCCGGCTCGCGCCTGGATGACCTCGATTGCTGGCCGCCACGTAGCGGGAAATCGGTGAACCATAACCCTGACGTTGACCACGTTCAGATTGTTGGCCGGCAGGAATGGCTCCGCTTTGTGACCGGCAAAGACTACCAGCGCCAGTCTGTCACCTCGGTTTGTTATAGCACGGACGAATTTCAAACGGGCAAGATCCCTCCCGGCCGCGTCACCAACGCCATTCGTTTGCCGGGCGAACGCGTCTATTACTCCCAGAGCGAAACTCCTTTCATCGTGATTCTCTCCGAATCAGGAAATAGTATGATCGGGGCAAAGGGTGAAGCTCTGTATGTTCTTGCCGCATGGTTTATCAATTCCAGAATCCGGGGCACAAAGCGGTGGAGGGAATCTTTGTTTCAGCCACTTGCGAAGGCGTAAAGTACTACTAGCCCGGAAGCAAGGTCAGCATCTGGTCTCTTTCAGTTGTTCGAAGACGAGAAGCTGAAAATCAGTGATGGCTGGCCGCTTGGACTCGACGATAGGAAGTAGAGTTTCCAACAGGAGGGCGCCGCCATGCAGCGCAGGGCTTGGTTATTGCAAGTCAGGGAAGGAATGGAAGAAGAATACCGGCGCGTGCATAGGGCGGTATGGCCTGAGCTGATCGACGTGGCGCGGAAGTCGGGCCTTCGCAATCATTCATGTTTCATCGAGGGAAGGAAGGTTATCGTCTACGTGGAAGCCGACGATATCGAAGGCGCCTTCCGGAAGCTGCTGGAGACCGATGTTAAGAAACGATGGGACAAGGCTATGTACAGTATCATTGAAGAAACAGATTCGCCCTCATTTGAAGAAGTGTTTCATTTCGATTAAGCGCAGGACATCTGGATGCTGGATAGTCGAATTGGCGGTATCCTGGCAGTTATTCTCGCCGGATTCTCCAACGGGTCCTTTCCTGCTCCCGCGAAAGGAATTACTGCGTGGAAGTGGGAACATATTTGGCTGGTCTATTCCTTCTGTGCTATGGCCTTGCTGCCGGTGGGCTTGGCGGTATGGTTCAGTCACGGAACCATTGTGCCGCAACTGGCCGAAGACCCAAGGCTGGCCGAAAGAGTTGCAGCCTTCGGAGCTCTGTGGGGCCTTGGCTCCTTGCTTTTTGGCGTCAGCCTGGTTCGGCTGGGAATGGCGATTACCAATGCGCTGGTGAACGGAGTTGTCGCCTTTTGCGGCAGCGTCGGGCCCATTCTGATCGGTTCGGTTCAGTTGGGCCGAGCGAGCCTGTTATGGTTGACTGGTGGATTAGCGCTGGTGGCACTGAGCTTGGTATTGTGCGCGGCCGCTTCCATCAGCCGCGACCGGGCACAGGGCATGACGGGATCAGGCCGGGGGCCGGGTTCGCAGTCCATCGGAGCTGTGTTCATCGCCGTCATGGCGGGGATCATGTCGGCGATGATCAATATCGGATTTGCCTACGGCGCGCCCCTGGCCTCCGCAGCCAGAGCGGCAGGATGTCCCTTGGTCCTGGCGAGCGTCACCATTTGGGTTCCGGTACTTCTAGGCGGGGCCATCTTTAATATGGGCTATCCTGCTTATTTGATCCATAGAGGGGGCTCGTGGTCTTGCTTCTTCCGCCGCGACAACAGCGCGCTTTTGTGGGTCCGTTCCTCTTCGATGGGGGTGCTTTGGTTCGGCGCTATCCTCCTCTACGGGTTTGGCGCCGCGATGATGGGAAGCGACGGCGCCGTCTACGGTTGGGCGGTCATCATTACAGTTTCGATTTTGACTTCGAATGTTTGGGGCAGCATGACCGGAGAGTGGAAAAATTCCGGCGCCAAGCCGAAAGTCCTGATGTGGCTTTCGACGGCTAGCTTGATCAGCTCTCTGATTCTTTTAGCCGGGCACCAGCTATCGAAGTAAACCGGGGATAGCAGTTCGAAGAAGCAAGCTGGTGAAGATGGAGGAATAAACTTCATGTTAAGGGCAGGAGCAGCTCGGTCCATCATAACCCCGCCCGTTGGTATGACAATGGCGGGTTACGCCGCTCGCGAGGGGGCGGCGGTAGATAAAGACGGTGAACTCTCGGCGACCGCCTTGGTGCTGGAGGATGAGAGGACTCGGATTGCAGTCATTGCGTTTGACTTGGTTTTTATTCAAGAGCCGTTGGTTTCCACCCTCCGCGAAAAAATCGGCAAGAGTCTTGGGGTGCAAAGATCGCACGTCTTGCTGAACTTCAGCCACACCCATTGCGGGCCGACGTCCGAAGGGCTGCAATACGACGATGACGAACAGCAGGATCTCCTCCGGCGGGCGTACACCTCAAGGCTGCTGACAGAGATTCCGGCGCTGGTCGCCTTGGCTGCCCATCGTGTCCAGCCGGCTCGCATCGGCACCGGCGTGGGGGAAGCGCGCATTGGCATCAACCGCCGGGAGAGACTGGCCGACGGATCCGTCATCCTGGGGGAAAACCCCGAGGGGCCGGTGGACCATGAGGTTCGTGTTATCCGAGTGGACGACACGAGCGGGCGGCCCATTGCCGTCGTCTTTGCGCATGGCTGCCACACGGTTACGATGGGTCCTCAATGCCTGAGATGGTCCCCTGACTATATTGGGCCCGCGCGAGAACTTGTCGAGCGGGCGGTCGGGGGCTTGAGTCTGTTTCTCCAGGCCAATGCCGGCGACATCAACCCGATCACCGGCATCGGGACCGGAGAAGATAATACGAATGAAAAGAACCGCCTGGGGTTTGCCTTAGGCGGGGAGGTATTGAAGGTTCTGTCTTCGATTTATACCGAGAGTATTCGGGGAGAGCGGACTTTGATCGGTTCGCTAGCCAAAATTCCCTACTATCCTCGGATTCCGGTCACTAAAGAACAGGACGTCACGCTTGCAGTCAAAGAGGAGATGCTTGAGTTGTCACTCCAGCCTTTTCCCGAGCGGGAAGAGGCTGACCAAATTCTCGAAAAGTGGGAATCGGAGGTTTCAAGCCTAGTCAAAAGCCGTGCCAGCGGGGCCCCGATGAATGTGGCGCGGCATTTCCGTCACTGGGCTCGAGCCCTCCGCAAGTCGGTCGCCAGCGGGCAGAAGGCGGCTGTCCAAATTCCCGTGCAGGCAGTTCGGGTGGGCAATTTAGGGATCGTCGCGGTTCCGGGTGAGACATTCACGCTCCAGGGCAAAGAGGTCAGGAGTCAATCGCCATTCCCTGACACTCTTTTTGTTGGCTACAGCAATGGCTGTCTTGCTTACATCCCCACCAAGGACGCCTACCCGGCCAAGGGATGGTCTCTCCAGGAGCGTTACTACGTTCCCGACATGATTTTCCAGGCCTACCTGCTCCCCACGGCGCTGGGGCCGGACTCGAGCGAGAGGGTCGTGAACAAGTCTTTGGAATTACTCCGTCAGCTTTACGCTTAAGGAAACGGAGAAGCCTGCAAGAGAGAGGTTCACAAACAGGCATGTCGAAGACGCGCATCGCGGTGCTAGGAGCTGGCTGGTGGGCTGGCGAGAATCATATTCCCGTTTTGAAATCGCGCCCCGACGTTGAGATCGCCGGGATCTGCCGCCTCGGTTGCGAAGAGTTGCGAAAGGCCCAGGAGCACTTCTACATCCCCTTCGGCACCGAGGACTATCAGGAGCTGCTGGCTCTGGAAAACTTGGAGGGGGTTGTCGTCAGCACGCCGCACAGCCTGCATTACCAGCATGCTGCGGCCGCCCTTGAAAAAGGCTTGCACGTGCTCTGTGAAAAGCCCATGGCGTTGCAAGCTTCTGAAGCCAGGAAGCTTGCAGCCCTTGCCGAATCGCGGAATCTCCACTTTGTAATTCCCTATGGGTGGAGTTACACGGACTTTGCCGCGAAGGCCAGAAGCCTTGTCCAGCAAGGCGAGATCGGAGAAATTGAACACGTGCTTTGCCACATGGCAAGCGCGCTTCGCGACCTGTTTGACGGAACCGGCGCCTGGTTTGCTGAGGAAGCATTTTTCAGGCCGCAGAAGAAAACGTGGAGCGATCCGGAAGGCGGCGGGGGATTCGCTCATGGCCAGTTGACCCACGCCCTGGGCTTGCTCTACTGGATCACCAATCTCGAGCCGGCCGAAATTTTCTGTTTCTCGCGAAGCTCCCAGAGCGGAGCTGACCTCTTTGACGCCATCAGTTGCCGCTTCAAAAATGGGGCCACAGGAATGCTGGGCGGGTCGGGAACGATGCCGCCGGGCTCGCCCTATCAGGTGGATCTCCGGATCTTTGGGAGCCAGGGGATGTTGTTGCTTGATATCGAGAGGCCGCGCTTGGAGGTGCGGCGCAACGATGGCCGCAACTCCCTTATCCCTCTGAAGACCCAGCCGGGGGAGTACTCGTGCGTGGCGCCGGTTGAGAGGTTCGTCGATCTGATTCAGGGGAAGAACACTGAAAATTGCTCAAATGCCACGCTCGGCGCAGCGGTGGTGGCAACCCTCGATGCCGCCTGCCGGTCCGCAAAGAGCGGGACAATCGAAGAAGCCGAAAATTGAGGGCATACGTGACACTTGTTCCCGAAAATATTTGTCTAATCAATCCAGCAGCCATTGAGCGGATGAGTAGAGCGTGACTTCACTTCTGTAATGAGTCTAACCGGCTCCACCAGCTTACGGTGATTTGGCTGCGATCACGAGGATATAATGATGCAACGTGCAAAATACCCCCTGGTTCTGGCCACTGTAGTCTATTTGTGCTTCTACGCCGGGACATCGGCAAGGGCTGCTTCCACCAGCACACTTATCTCTAACGGCAAGGCGGAGTCGGTGATTGTGGCGGGGGACGGAGAATTCAACCGCTGGGTCGCTGGCGAACTGCAGCGCTATCTTGAGCGATTCAGCGGCGCGCGGATTCCCATCGTTTCTCCCGCCGAAGCGCGGCAGCAGGCGCGGGGGATGGCGTGGATACTGGTAGGCAGTCCACAGTCCAATGCGTTGGTTCAACAGGCAGTCGCGAGGAAGCTGGTGATTTTCGACGGTCTCAAGACGGATGGCTTCATTATCAAGACGATTCGGTTGGACGGGCGGCGAACGCTGGTGGTAGGGGGCCATGGCGAAGCAGCAACCATGTACGCCGCCTATGACCTGCTGGAGCGCTATGGAGCCGTGTTTCTGCTCACCGGTGACATCTTGCCCGAGAGGAAGCCCACCTGGGAACTGCGGAATTTCGATGTGCGCAGGAATCCGGCCTTCCGCCGCCGCGGTCTACTGGTTTCTTTCATCTATCCCAACCGCTCGGTTATGTCGCTGGCCGATGAGAGGAAGTTTGTAGACCAGATGGCGAAGCTGAAGATGAACTATCTGCAAATCTTCTGGTTTCCCTACGAGCCGTGGCTGAAGTACTCGTACCACGGGGAAGTGAAGTGGATGGGGGACGTGGCGCGGAAGGAAACGGGATACGTGCTGTGGGCGCGGGATTTTGGTTCCTACAAGACGACCGACATGCAGGTGGGGCAAGAGCATTTCAAGGAAGCCGGGGTGTATCCGCGGCTCGAGCCTCCGGAATTCCAGCACATCGAGAACAACGAGGAGGCCTTCACAACGGCTCAGAGTTATCTCCATGAGGTGATCCGCTACGCGCAGAGCCGAAAGATCAAGGTGTGGCTGGATATTGACGCCACGTCGGTGGCGCCCAACCTCGCGCGTTACACGACGCGGACGCTGACTCAGCCGTTTCATCCCATTTTCGGCACCTTCATTTGCCCGGACAATCCGGTTTCCTGGCAACTGAACGAGAGCAGGCTGAGGAGCCTAGTTAAGACCTATCCAGAGGCAAACGGTTATTTTCTTTATCTTCCTGAGGCGTATCCGGTCTGCAATCAAAGCCCGAAAGACCAGCAGTTTTATCTGAGCCTGCGGCCGCAATACCCCGGAGAGGCCGAAGCCCGTCTGGCTTTCACGGGGGATATCGCGCAGGATAATGACACGGTCATCGATTCCAATAGCGGGTCTCTATATTTTATCCAGAAGTTTATGGAGGCGCGGGACCAGATTGCGCCGAAGGTGAAGCTGGGGATTGGGGGGCTGGGTCGGCTCTATCTGGCCCCGTACATCCAGAAGATGTTTCCAAAATCCGTGCCCTTCAGCGACATGGAATCGCGGGCCATCTGGACGCCGACAGGAGTGCCGATGAAGATGTTCGGGGAGATGCCGGGGCGGGAGACGACGCTGAGCAATCGTATCGACGACGATTCGGACATGCTGGGGATGCAGTTCAACGTGAACCTGTACTATAAGGACAATGTCTTAAAGGGAGGGCTGGATTACGGCCTCGCGGGTTTTGACTCGCAGATGAACCGGGCGCGAGGGACGGAGACGAATACGAAGTACATGGCGGAAGGGGAATGGAATCCGAACTTGACGCCGCAGGAATTTTACCGGAATTACTCGCAGCGGATTTTTGGAGAGAAGGCGG
>JAJYJL010000323.1 GCA_021789565.1 Acidobacteriota bacterium | reverse complement strand
TCGCTGGTTCCACCCGAGCCGGCGCAGAAGGTGGAGGCGGGCGATGGAGTCGCGAAACTGCCGATGCATCCCTCTGTGTCCCCCGCAAGCACGCACGAGGGAATGACCGAAGCATCTCGGGGAATCCAGTTGCGGAAGCTTCCAGCCCATCTTCCTGCCCAGATGCCCCAGGCGTACTCAGCGGGATTGATCGCTGAACTGCCGGCGGAGCCCTTAGGTGTAGTTGGCGTTACGGGCTCCATGCTTTCGGATGGAAGATCGCTGACGACAGCAAAGCAAGGTATGCCCACCACAACCTCTCCGAATCAGAGCCAATCCGCGAGCCTTGCCACAACTCCGGGCGCGCTCCAGGGGGCAGCGCAGGCCATGGCAAAGTCGGGACCGGAAGCAGTCATCCAGGTCGGCAATGCGGGCCTGGCTACGCCAGTCTCCGCTGCGCAACTACAGTCTTTGCCATTGCACGGACGAAACTGGCAGAACTTCGTGCTCGACGCGCCGCCGCCGGCGAGTGGCTCCGAAGCGAAGGTTCAGCCGTCCCCCCGAAGCGGCGAGATCCCGATGGCCAATGCAGTGGATGGCTCCAGCATCCGGCTGGCGTTCGGTGGAGCAGGAGTGGGCAGGATGCGCGGCCACAGCTCCGCCCTGATCGGTCCAGCATCAAGCGACGCCGCAATTCGCGAAGTGCAATCAATCTCCTCGGCCGATTTGATGGGCGGAGGTGAGGCCGCAGCTCGGGGCACGAATCAACGAATGGCGCGTGGCGCCGTTGGACTGCACGGGCAGGCATTTTTCCTCGATCGAGATAGCCTGTGGGGAGCGCAGAACCCCTACACCCAATGGGAACAGCAAACTGCACCCGGCATTGGTGCAGCCATTCCAGCGTTTAGTGCGATCCCATATACGCCCCGCGACCGCGCGCTCAACTGGGGTCTTGGCGCCGGAGGGCGCTATCACACAAGGAATCTCTTCTGGTTTGCTGCACTGGATCAGGCGCAGCGCACAGATCCGGGTGTATCCATGGTGCGACACCCGGAGAACTTCTTTGCCCAGCCAACCAATGATTCAATGCAGGTGTTGAGCGCGCGGCTTGGACTGAGCAGCGCTGATCCCGTTGTGGCAGGCGTAGCCGCCTTTACGCCCATGTTGCAGTCCCTTGCCGGGCTGCTCGGGCCGGCCGCGCGATCGTCGTCGCAATGGACTGGGTTTTTCCGCGGCGACGGGCAGGCCAACGAGCGCAACCATCTGACCGTGGAGGGAACAGATTCGCAGCGGGATGCGCCGGGTGGTGGCATGACGCGGACTTCCGAAATGTTCGGCAGCTACAGCTATGGCTCAAGCGCCACCACCGAGCAATGGGTGTTGGGCCGGTGGGAATCCTTTCTCACGCGCAACCTGCTTCTTGTGACTCAGGGATCCTATGGCCATCAAAATCAGACTATGCCTGCGGAGTCGCCGTCTTCTTTTGAGAAGACAATGAACATCAATGCATGGAATCAGCTTCCGCAGATTCGGGTGGACTCGCGCTACGGCTTCACCATCGGCAATCCGTCGCGCTTTGGGCCGGGAAGCTATCCAGACGAGCATCTGTATCAGGAGCAGGAGCAACTAAACTGGGTGCGTGGGCCCTTGCTATTGAAGGCGGGCTTCCAACTGAGCCACAACACTGACGCCACCACGCTTCTGCGCAATCAGACTGGTACCTACGACTATTACAGTCTCGATAACTTCGCATCGGACGCGCTGGCGTTTGCGGCTTTCGGCATCGGCGGACAACTGAATCCCATGAATCAACACAACTGCGATCAGACGGGGCGCGTCTGGCGCGATTCGGCAGGAGATCTGCGTGGTCTGGGGTACCTGCCCTGCTACACCTACTATTCGCAGACGATGGGTCCCAGCAACTGGTGGCTCAGCACGAACGACTGGGCCAGTTATGTTACCGCTCAGTGGCAGCCAAGGAAGAATCTGGCACTGACGTGGGCCATGCGATGGGAGCGTCAGCAAATGCCACCGGTGATCGCGCGGCTTAAGAATCCCGATTTACCTCTGACTGAAACAGTTCCCAGCCTCGGCAACCAATGGGGGCCGCGCGTGGGCCTTGCCTGGGGGATGGAGAAGAGCCACTTGCCGGTGCTGCGATTGGGATACGGCATGTACTACGGCCGAACGCCAAATCTGACCATTGAAAGCACGCTCACCCAGACCGGTTCACCCAAAGGCGATCTCTATTTCTTCATGCGTCCGACGGATAATCTTGCTTCGGGCGGAGCGCCGCCTTTCCCATATGTTCTGGCGGGTGAGCCATCAAGCGTTGTGATGCCGAGCGCCGTCGAGTTTTCGCCGACCTTTCGGAATGGACAAGTACATCAGGCGCAGGCGACCGTCGAGGAGGATTTGCCGGGACGCGTGTTGATTGATGCCAGTGCGGAGTTCAGCCTCGCACGCCACTTGCCCGTCACCACGGACGCCAATATTGATCCCGCCGCCAATCCCAGAACCATTACGTATGCTGTCGTGGATGGCAATGGATCCGGGCCATTGAAGACATCGCAGATCACAGTGCCTTTCTTTGCATCCTGGCCGTCCGCAAGCTCGCCGACTGGCTTTGCGGGAAGGCTCAATCCGCACTATCAACAGGTCACTGAGATATGGAGCCGTGCCAACTCGACTTATGAGGCTGCGGTCCTGAGCGCTTCCCGCTATTCGTTGAGCGGGTTGGCCGTTCACGTGCGTTACACCTACGCACATGCGATGGACTGGAATCCCAGCGAAAGCGTATGGGACTACGGAAGCAGTATCTTCGATCCGGGTAACTTCCGCGCCGAATATGGCAACAGCAGTCTCGACGTCCGTCACAGTGCATCGGTGAGTCTGGTGTGGCAGCCGCGCTGGAGGGTCCAGGGCCGCGCCGCGACATGGGAAAGCGGTTGGCTCATTTCAGGAATCGGATATATTCACAGCGGGCTTCCCTTTTCCATGCGAACCGCTGGGTCACTTGCTAAGGAGTTTGATACAACAGGCACGGCAATCGTGGGACTGGCGCCAGGCATGAATGGATACGGCGGTAACAATTTAGTGTATGGCGTCGGACGGAATACGTATCGCTATCCGGGCGCATGGAAGGCTGACTTGCATCTGAGCAAACGCTTCCAGCTTGGCGAGATGCAACAGTTGGAGTTGCTCGCCGAGACTTTCAATCTTTTCAATCACCAAAATGTAACAGAGCTGGAAACGGTCGGCTATACCATTCGGTCGGGCACCACCAATGGAGCGCTGCCGTCCCTCAACTTCCTGACCGGCTTGAAGACCGGGCAGACGGAATTTGGCGCGCCCTTGAACATCAATGCAACCAATTTCTATCGCGAAAGGCAGTTGCAGTTTGGCCTGCGGATGCACTTTTAATCGTGCCCTCCCATGCCGCACAAGATTTCCGATGTGACATCTCTTCCATTCAGATGGAAGCACGTTGCGCCGTCGATGTCGGTTGAGTAGGTGCGAACATGCGCTGACTGTAGCGCGGCAAGTACCTCTTCCTTTGGATGACCGTATCGATTGTTCAGTCCGCAGGAGATGACGGCCCACTTCGGTGCAACACGCGCCAGGAAAGCCGGTGTAGTGGAGCTTGTGCTGCCATGATGCCCCACCTTTAAAAGCGTGCTTTGAAGTCCGGCCTCGTTCAGCATCTGCTGCTCAACCGGTGCCTCTGCGTCCCCTTCAAGCAATACCGATGTCGCTCCATATGCCACATGAAGCACCATCGAGTCGTTGTTCTCTGGCTCGTCTCCGGGCGTGTAATCCATACTCGGCGCCAAAACGTGCACCTGAACCTCGCCGAGAACTGTCCGGTCGCCTGCATGCATGGCATGGACTGGAATCCCTAGAGAGGCTGCCTCAGACAGCAGAGCGTCGTAGTCGGAGACATGAGGATTGTTTCCAACCCAAAGAGTATCCGGATGAAAGTTGCGCAGAATCGCAGGCAGGCCACCCATGTGATCGGAGTGCGCATGCGTCAAAGCGACAACATCCAGATGACGGATCCCGCGCGACCACAGAACCGGCGAGACCACTTCCTCGCCTACATCAAAATTAGGTGCGGATGTCCGTGGTCCACCCCCAATTCCGCCGCCATCTACAAGGAGAGTCCTTCCATCGGGCGTGATCAGCAGAATGGAATCACCCTGACCCACATCGATTGCCTCAACGAGCAGTGAGTCGCGAGGGTGGTCAAGAGGCCGCGGAAGAACGGCGGTCCCGGCCGCGAGCAGCAATGCGATCCACGCCCCTGGACGCAGCCATCGGATCTCCGTGCGATTGGCCTGCAAGGCAAGACCCACCGTGGCTGCAATCAGGAAGGCAAACATGAGAATCTGCCAAACCAACGGAGTCGGTATGCGGAAATCTCCAAGGGAGAATGACCCAAACAGATGAACGAATCCGACGCTCACATGGAGAATTAAAGCTGCAACGCTCGCAGGGAGCACTGCGCCTGCAGGCCAGACCAGCAGCACCGCAAGAGTAAGAAGCGCGACGGGCACAAGCAGCGTGAGAAGCGGAAGAATGAGCAGATTCACCGGTAGCGCAAAGATGGTGACGCGATGGAAATCGACTGCCATGGGCATCGTCATTGCCAGTTCGACAACGAATGAGACCACTCCTGCCTCCACAATGCGCAAAAGAATCTGCACACCCCAGGGGAAGATACGCCATGCCGCAGTGGACGAAATTGCCCACTCAATTCTCTTTGCAAGCATGCGCAGCGTGACGCGGAACTGCGCAAGTCGCGGCGGCAACTTGACGTCAAGCGCGACCAGGCGAAGTTGACCCGCTGCAATGACGTAGGGATGCACAGTGTGTTGCAAAAGTGGGACCGCAATGCCCGCGATAGCAACGACTGCGAGAAGCGTCATTTGCATTCCTGTATCGAAGAGGCTGTTCGGGCTCGCGACCAGAAGACCGAGCGCTGCAAATCCGAGAGAGTTCAGCACGTCAACTTCTCTGTAGAGAAGTCGGCCAACGAGATAGATCACGACCATCCAAAGCGACCGCTGCACGGGGATGCCAAAACCAGTAAAGATTGCATACCCAATGGAGACACCCATCGTGACGAGTGTTGTCAGGAGTTCAGGGCTAGCGAAGAGGCGCAAAATCCAGACAGTGAAGCCTGCAACAATGGCAAGATGCAGGCCTGAGACAACGAGCATGTGAAATGAGCCTGTCCGCTCGAAGCCAATGCGCAGGTTGTGCGAAAGAAAGGTGCGGTCCCCCGTGGTCATCGCAGCCAGCATGACGGCATCATCCGGGCTCAATCGCAGGGGGAGCGGCAGGCCTTGCATCGAAGTGGTAAGGCTCATCACGCGCATCGTGAGCGTATGTTGCAGAGCAGCGATTCGGCAGGGCCAGAGGGCATGCTTCACAGCGCCCGCGACAATCACTTGATTGGCTTGCACAGACGAAGACGCGGTGATGCCTTGATCGAGAAGATAATCCCGACGGCTCCAAACACCGGGATCCCGGTAAACAGGAGGGGGAAGCAAGCGCGCATCCAGGCGAATCTGCTCTCCGCATTGGAAAGGCGGTATGTTCTGCGACCCCTGCGGCCAGCGGACCGTGATACGAATCGTCCCGCCGATGGACTTCTGCTCGTCCACCTCGTCAGTCACCTGCTCGATGCTCGCCACCTTCAGGTCGATGCGCTGCGTTGGCCCTTCGGCCTCGCCCGCAGCGGCCTCATCAGCTTCTCGCATATCTATTGGGCCGGCTGCCACGACCTCGCCTTCCACGGTTCGAAGCAGATTGTCAGAGAGTGCCAGGATTCCCTGCGAGGGAGCCGGTTGTGGCTGCATTTCAGCACTCCACGCTCCAAGCAAACACCAAAGTAGAGCCAAGGGAAGCCATGCAATGCGAAGGGCCTTGATTCCCGCCACGCAGGCAATCAAAATCAAGAGCAACACAGCAACAAGCAGGTAGCCTGTGCGAAGCCAAACTAAATGAGCCGCGCCGATGCCAAGAGCAAAAAGCCAGGCTGCGTGAAACAGCGGAAGCGCACCCGCGGGCGTGTGAGCACGGCCAGCGAGCGGCGAGGCCAATGGGGCGGACACTGTGGACATTGTGGCGCGACGAAGCTCTACAGGAAAGCCTAACAGGATCGGCGCAGATGGATCAGCGTCTCCAGATGCATGGTCTGCGGAAAGAGATCAATCATTGTGACCGACTTAACACAATAGCCTGAAGCTACAAGAGCTTTCAGGTCACGGGCCAGTGTTGCAGGATCGCAGGAGACATACAGGACGGACGGCGCAGCCACGTCGCCAAGAATCGATGTCGCCTCTGAGCCGAGCCCGCTGCGCGGTGGATCCAGGACGATGAGATCGGGCTGGCGGTCCTTCCTATTTTGACACAGGAAATCCAGGGTATCGGCATGGACTGCTTCGCCACATGTTCCGCGCAGGTTCTCCCGAAGGCTGGTCAGCGAAGTGGCGGAAGACTCCACCGCAACCACCCGCTTGAAACTGCGTGTGAGTGGAAGCGCAAAAAGGCCCACCCCGGCATAGAGATCCCATGCAGATGTTCCGCTGGTTTGTTGGGTGACAGCCTGCACGAGTGAATCGACAAGCCAGCGATTCACCTGGAAGAAAGCGCCATGGGCCACGTGATAGGCATTGCCCCCCGCGTGATAAGTGAGTGCGTCTGAACCCCACCGATCGAGTGTGCGCGGCTTATTTGCGCCCGGCATATCGAGAACCAACTGGATTCCTATTAGTTCCGGAATGCCTTCGGCCACGGTTTTGGCCAACTCGGCGAAGGGCATTCGAACTGTGTTAGGAATTGCCACCTCTGCCAGCAGTTCTGTTTCCGTGGTGTTGCAGAACAGTGTAAGTTCCACGCCTTGCGCAGGTCCCCCACGGCGCCGTAACTCTTCCGCAAGGGTGGTTGCTGTTCGCATTAGCAATGGGGCGGCAATGACACATTGATCGACCGGAACCACCGCATGAGACTGTCTGCTGCGATAGCCTGGTTTCCCTGACTTGTCGAGGATCAGGCGAATCCGATTCCGATAATGCCACGGGTCTGCTGCCAATACATCGATCTTGCAATCGACGCGAATGCCGGCCCGCTCAAGCGTCTCCCGTAAGATCGCCTGCTTCCAGCCGAGTTGCGTCTCGTAGGTTGCATGCTGATACTGACATCCTCCGCAAAATCCAAAGTGCGGACAAAGAGGGAGCATCCTTTGCGACGCCGACTCAATCACCTTTTCGATCTCAGCCTTTGCGTAGCTGCGCTTGTCTTCAGTGATCCGAAGCTGGACCTGCTCACCGGGTATCGTCAACGGAACAAAAATCGCCTTGCCGTCAACACGCGCAAGAAACGACCCGCCGTAGACAGGCTTTTCAATCCGTACGAGTTCGACTCTGCGGTTGGTCATTGCTGGCTCATGTAAAAGAGGCTGAAACGGGGTAGATCATAGCGAGCGAGCAGCTGCTTCTGCACAAACTGCCGCTCCACCTGGCGCAACTGCACGGCGCTCATGCGGCTGCGATAGGGAGCGAGCTCGCGTGCGGCGTGCTCTTTGAGCGCGACGAGAATCTCCTCCGGCGCTGCAGCGGTGAGCGCGGCAAAGAGCTTCTCTTCGAGGACGGTGAGTGTGCGCTCGAGTGTTTCAATCTCCGAGGGAGTGCCGGACTGGTGCGGCGTCGCGCGCATCTGTGCTGCGAGCTCGCGGAGGCGGGCGGCGGTGGCTGCGCATGCGTCGTGGGCGATCGATGCCTGCTCCAGGGCAGTGGCAGCGGCGTCGAGATGAGCAGCTACGCGCTCCTGCTCGAA
>JAJYJL010000322.1 GCA_021789565.1 Acidobacteriota bacterium | reverse complement strand
GCCTCCAGCACCGGCACAAGGATTCTCCCGCAGTCATTGCCGAACGCCTTGCAATGTCACGGCGAGAAGTGGCACATTGGAAGGAGTATGATTACGTGATTGTGAACGACCGGCTTTCCACCGCTGTCCAGGCTCTCCGCAACATTGTGCTCGCCTCACGCCTGCGCCGCCAGTGCCAGGACCGGCGCGTCAAGGAAATTATCGGAAAATTTATTGGAGGATAGATGGAGTTACCCAACAACATTGACAGCAAGTTTCGCTACATTCTCATTTCTGCCAAGAGGGCCCGGCAACTTCAGTCGGGCGTGCGGCCGCTGGTGCAGACGCAGACCAAACGGGCCACCAAGATTGCCCAGTTGGAAGTGTCTGCCGGCCTGATCCCGTTTGAAATTATTGAGGTGAAGACCGCGAACGATAACGGATAGGTCGGATGGGACACTACGTGCTGTTTGAGTGCGCGGCTGGCGGGCGTAGGAATTTTTGATACTGGACGGACTGCGATGACTTCCGGTTTTCAGGTCGGAATGCTTCAGCGAGTTTTCCGCTTCATTTCTCGGTCGAGGGCCGCGTGATGCGCGTGGCGCTGGGAGTTACGGGAGGCATTGCCGCATACAAGGCAGCGGAACTGCTCCGTCTGCTGCAGGACCGCAGCCTGGATGTTCAGGTGGTGATGACCGCAGGGGCGCGCAATTTCATCACTCCGTTGACGTTCGCGTCGCTCTCCGGTCATAAGGTCGTCACGGACATGTTTGGCGAAGGGGGTGACGAGCCTAACGTCGAAAGCGCCATCGAACACATTGCGGTGGCGCAGGGAATCGACGCGCTGGTCATCGCGCCCGCAACGGCAAACGTCATCGCCAAAATGGCCCAGGGCATTGCCGACGATTTCCTCACCACGCTCTGCCTGGCAACCAAAGCCCCCATCATCGTCGCTCCCGCGATGAACGTCAATATGTGGGAAAACGCCGCCACGCAGCAGAACCTCGAAACCTTGCGCGCGCGCGGAATCCGGGTCCTCGAACCTGACCAAGGTTATCTGGCCTGCGGCATGACTGGCGCGGGCCGTTTGACTTCCGTTGAATCCATTGCTCAGGCCGTCTTTGAAATTCTGCATTTGCGGGATGACCTCAGGAACGAAAGGGTCCTGATCAGCGCGGGGCCTACTGAGGAACCTCTGGATCCCGTTCGTTACATCACCAACCGTTCTTCCGGCAAAATGGGCTACGCGCTGGCGGAGGCCAGCCGGCGGCGAGGGGCTGAAGTAACTCTGGTCAGCGGCCCCACGCGGTTGCCGGCCCCTGCCGGCGTCACCGTGGAAAAAGTACGGACCACGCAGGAAATGAGCGACGCCATGCTCTGCCATCTCGACCAGGCAACCATTGTTCTGATGGCCGCCGCGGTGGTGGACTTTGCGCCGGCCAGGACGGAAACGGAAAAAATCAAGAAGCGCGAGGGCGCTCTTACCCTGGAACTCAAGCCCACGCTGGACATTCTGGCGGAGATTTCACGGCGGCGGAAACCGCACCAACTGATCGTGGGTTTTGCTGCTGAAACAAACAACCTGCTGGAGAACGCTGCCGCCAAGGTGCGGGAAAAGAGCCTGGATATGATTGTGGCCAATGACGTGACGCAGCAGGGTGCGGGGTTCGACGCCGACACTAACATTGTCACCCTTATCTATCCTGGTGGGCAGACGAAACCGCTCGAAAAGATGAGCAAGCTCGACGTGGCCAACGTGATTCTGGACGGAGCCATTGGAATGCGTTCAAAGCGAGCGGCGGCGATCAAGCGGTGAGCCGGTTTTCGGCGGGGCACCAATCAAAAGATGGACGAACAGCAACGTAGAAAAGTGGCGGCCATGCTCGAGTTCTATGAGGACCTGGGCATCGAGGAGTTTTATATCGGCCGGACTGAAGTTAAGACGGCGATTCCAGCTCCAAAGCCGGTCCCGGCAATGGATGCGCCAGTGAGAAGCGCCTCCACGCAAGAGGCGCCTGATGCCCGCCCGCATCCACCAAGGGTTGTGTTTGGAAAGCCTCCGGCCCAACTATATAACGTTCCTGCGGAGCCCCAAGTGGCTGCGGCTCCGGGCCCTGTGGCCCAGTCCATGAGCCTGTTTGGATCGCCCGCGCCAGGCACAACTCCACGAGAAAACGAAACTCTCGAGCAGATCCGCAATGACCTGGGCGACTGCCATCGCTGCCGCCTGGCCGCCGGCCGCCATTCGATTGTTTTTGGCCAGGGAAATCCTCACGCCGAACTGGTTTTTGTGGGAGAAGGGCCGGGCGCCGACGAAGACGCGCAGGGCCTTCCTTTTGTGGGCCGCGCGGGACGCCTGCTGAACAAGATGATCGAGCTGGCCGGCATGAAGCGGGAGGAAGTTTACATCTGCAACATTGTGAAGTGCCGCCCGCCCAACAATCGAACTCCGCTGCCGGATGAAATCGAAACGTGCTCGCCTTTTCTGTTTCGCCAGATCAGGACCATCAAGCCCCGCCTGGTGTGCTGCCTGGGCGCTCCGGCCGTCAAGACCCTTTTGGGAGTCAAAGAGGGCATCACCAAAATTCGCGGACAGTTTTATGATTTTCAGGGCACCAAAGCTCTGCCCACATTTCACCCCGCCTACATTCTTCGCAACCCCCGGGAAGAAAAGATCCTTCGCGAAGATTTCCAGAAGATCGTCGAATTCCTGAACCTGCCCCGCTGACGCTGCGCCTGCCACGTCGCTGGCAGTGACCCGGTTTGATTGGTGGCACGGGCGTCCTCGCCCGTGCTGCGGTCAAAAGACACGGCCAGGATGACCGTGCCACAAAATAGGAACAAACTGAGCTACCGCCTCGTGCTCATTCTCCGGCAGACGATGCTATGATGTGAACATTACGTTATTTCAAGGGGCTCGGCTGGCGGAACGTAAAAGCTTAAGGCTGCCCGATAGATTTCTGATGGACCTCAAGACCAAAATCCAAAACCCGCAAATTCCGGTCAGTTTTTTTGAGATGGTGCCGCCTGTTGTGGGCAAGCCGGAATCGCTCAACTCCGCCATGGCCGAAGTTGCAAAAATCAAAGGCCTGGCCGACGCCATCAACCTTCCTGAAATTCATGACGAGAACCGCGGAGGAGACAGGACCTTCAAATTTGTAGAGCGAATCGAGCCGCGGATTCTAGGCCAAAAAATCCGCCGTGAGTTTGACCTCGACGTTGTGGTGAACCGCTGCGTGGTTTATGAGGCCGGCCAGGCCCGCTGGCTGCGGGAAACTCAGGACCAGTTTGCCATCAGCAACTTCGTTCTGGTGGGTGGTGAATCGAGCGAGATCCGGTATCCCGGGCCCGGCGTCCTGGAGACGGCACGCGAGGTGCGAACCGCGGGATTGAATGTGGCCCTGGGAGGGATCAGCATCCCCAGCCGCACTCAGGAGGCGGACCGCATCCGGCGCAAAGCGGCGGAGGGCATCTGTTTTTTCACTACCCAGGTTTTGTTTGACTCGAATGACATCGTTTGGCTGGTGCAGCGTCTCAACGGGCTTGAGGCCAGGATCTTCCTCAGTTTCGCTCCCGTCAGCCATCATCGCGACATTGAATTCCTGCGCTGGCTGGGAGTCGACGTGCCGGCCGATCTTGACAGTTTTCTGATTACGAGACCTGGCGGCGAGACGACTTCCTACCATGCCGAAGAAGCCTACGAACGCTGTTTAGACCTAGCGCAGCGAATCCTGATGGACGTTTTTGACAACCTGCCGCCCGACCCTCCGCCCCTGGGAATCAACATCGAGCACATCAACCGCCGCAATCTCAAATTCGCCGTGCGAATGCTGGAAAAACTGGGGACTTTTTACTCCAACCTCGTGGCTGCGCGCAGGCGGGCCAGCCTTGTCTGAAAATATCCGGCAATGACTTTGGCGAGCGACCCTGCACCACCTTCCCGCAAGAGCGCGACGATTGTTTCAGGCTGGTTGCATGAGGAGGTGCTGAAAAACCGTCCGGAGTCCGTCATTCCGAGCGAAGCGAGGAACCTGCTTTTGATCGACTGACTGAAAACAAAGCAGATTCCTCGGGCCGACAAAGAGCGTCAGCCCTCGGAATGACATTCGGTGGCCTTTTTCAGCAACCTCTAATCCGCCTGGCGGGAATCGGGGGCGTCAGGAGGAACTGGCCGCGGGCTGTTCGTGCCCGGCGTGTTCCTTTGCGTCGAGATAACGTTTGCGGCTTTCCAGGATGGACTGGCGGGCTTCACGAGGGCCTTGCCAGCCTTCGATTCGCGTCTTCTTGCCTTCCAGCTCTTTATAAATGTTGAAGAAGTGTTCGATTTCCGTCAGGATGTGGGGAAAGATCTGGTCAATCGTGTGAATCTGGTCATAGCGCGGATTGCGATCGGGTACCGAAAGGATCTTGGTGTCCGGCCCCTGGTCATCCACCATGGCCAGCAATCCCACTGGGCGAACTTCCAGCATGCAGCCCGTAAAGGTCTCCACATCTGCTGAAACCAGGACGTCAAGCGGGTCATTGTCCTCGGCCAAAGTCCCCGGGATAAATCCGTAGTCGCCCGGATAGTGCATGGGTGAATAAAGAGTGCGATCCAGCCGAAATACTCCCAGCGTTTTGTCGTATTCGTACTTGTTGGATGAATTCTTGGGAATCTCCACAATCATCCGGACAATCTCCGGCGAATGCGGGCCCGGATCAATATTATGTATCAGGCTTGACATCTACATAGCGTATCCAAATCGCAGTCTTAATGCAACAGAGGCGCGGCGGTCGCAATGCGCGTCGTTAATCTCGCGTAAATAAACAAGCGCTGAGGTCTCACACTAGCCAGCGCGGTCTGTGTAGCATAGAATCCTGCCATGGGTGACAGCAAATCCAGTTCGAAAACCGGCCGCAGCAGCCGCCCCAGACCGACCCTGGTGAGTGTGGCCGTGCTGGCAGCCTTGCATCGCACGCTTACCTATTCCGTGCCGGACGGGCTGGACGTCCGGATTGGGCAGCGCGTGCTGGTGCCGCTTGGAACGCGCCGCGCCACGGGCATCGTGCTTTCCGCGGGGCCGCCTTTGCCTCCAGGTGTCGACGCAAAGCCACTCATCAAGCTGCTTGATTCCGATCCCGTACTTTCTCCCGAACTTCTCACTCTGGGAATGTGGATTGCGGAATACTACCTCGCGCCGCTGGGCGAGGTTTTCCGCGCCATGCTGCCTTTGCGGTCTCACTCCAGGAAAGTCCGCGTCGTGGAACTCACGGAAGCCGGACGGCAGAAGCTTCGCGAGTTGTCCGGGAGCCTGCTGGAGGAACCCCGAGAGAGCGCAGAGGTGAACCTGCTGAGGTACGTGGCGGAACATTCCGGTGTGACTCTCGAGTCGCTCCGCCGGAGGTTTGAGAAAAATTCACCCGGAGTCGTCCGCCAGGCCATTGAAAAGCGCCTGCTATCGATTTCCAACGCGGAACGTGAACGCGGAGAGAGAAAGGTGTTGGCCGTGCGCTTATGCGGACCGCTGGGCGGCGGCGCTCCAAAGTTGTCCCCTGTGGCCCGTCGTATTATCGCTGCGCTCGAACGCGACGGCGAGGTCAACGACCACCGCGAGCTTTTGAATTCCGCGCGCGCTACTCTTGCCCACCTTAAGAAACTGCAGGAACGGGGACTGATCGAATTTTCCGGTCCAGCGACCGGCAACTCAGAAGCGTGTGGCATTTCTGAATTTCGCCATACGCTGACTCCCTCGCAGAAGCCGGCGCTTGAAGAGCTGACTCGCCGGCTCGATCAGCGCGAGTTCAGTACGGTTTTGCTGCATGGCATCACGGCAAGCGGCAAGACTGAAATCTATATACGGGTGGTTGAACACTGCCTCGAAGCCGGCCGGACCGCGCTGGTCCTTGTCCCGGAAATCGCTTTGACCCCGGCTATCCACGAGCAGTTCCGCCTGCGATTTGGAAATGGGATGGCGGTGCTGCACAGCGGCCTTGCCGAAGGCCAGCGCCACGAAACCTGGTGGCGGGTGCGCCGTGGCGAAGCGCGGGTCGTGCTGGGGACGCGGTCCGCCGTGTTTGCGCCGCTGGATAACCTGGGCGTTATCATCGTGGACGAAGAACACGAATCCAGTTACAAGCAGGACGAAACGCCCCGCTATCACGGACGGGATACGGCCGTTGTGCGGGCCCGGTTGAGCCAGGCGCTGGTGGTGCTTGGGTCGGCCACCCCTTCACTCGAAAGTTATGCCAACGCTGAAAAGGGCAAGTATCATCTGCTGACGCTGAGCGAGCGCGTGGGGCAGCGTCCGCTGGCCAGCGTGGAAATTGTTGATATGCGGGAGGAGTTCCGGCAGACGCACACGCAGGTCCCCATTTCGCGCCGCTTGCGCGAGGAGGTGGAAGCGCAACTCGACTCGGGAAAGCAGACGATGTTCCTCCTGAACCGCCGCGGTTATTCATGGTTCCTTCTTTGCAGAAGCTGCGGGCAGACGGAGCGGTGCGTGAACTGCTCCATTTCACTGACCTATCACAGGCGTGAGAACCGGCTGATCTGCCACTACTGCGGCTACCAGGCGTCCGTCCCGGCGCGCTGCCGGTCGTGCGACAGCGAATTCCTCTATTACGTCGGGGAAGGGACTGAAAAACTGGAACAAAAGCTCGCCGAGATGTTTCCCACGGCGCGGGTGGCCAGGCTCGATCGCGACGCAGCACGGCGGCCGGGCCAATATCTGAAAATCCTGTCGGATTTTCGCGACGGGAAAATCGACATCCTGGTGGGGACCCAGATGATTGCCAAAGGGCACGATTTTCCCGGTGTCACGCTGGTGGGCGTTGTTTCTGCTGACACCTCCCTTTCATTGCCGGATTTTCGCGCCGCCGAGAGGACGTTCCAGCTTCTGACGCAGGTGGCCGGGCGGGCCGGGCGTGGCGAATCGCCAGGCAGAGTGCTGGTGCAGACCTTCTATCCGGAGCATTACGCAATCCGGTTAGCCGCCGAACAGGATTACAGCAAATTCTTCACAAAAGAGTTTCAATTTCGAAAGGTGATGCATTATCCGCCGGCTGCTGCGCTGGCCGATGTCGTGGTGGAGGACAAAAAGCTCGAACACGCTGCCCGTATGGCGGCGGAAGTTGGAAAGTTCTTCGAGCGCATGGGTGATTTGCGGAAGGGCATTCGCATCCTGGGTCCGGGACCCGCTCCGCTGGCCAGGATCGAGGGGTACTACCGCATCCAGTTCCTGTTAAAAGCCTTGTCTCGCACAAAACTCAACGCGCTTCTCCGGCGACTGGCCGAAGAATCTGAGGACTGGGGCGTTCCTTCACACGCGCTGACAATTGACATGGATCCCGTCAGCCTGATGTAGCCTGCAGGTCCGCGCATGGGCGCCGGGCGGGCGTGGCCGGCAAGTTTGGAGTTGCATCTGAAAATGCCGTGCGGTATCGGGGCCTGAAACCCCAGCTTCCGCGCCAACGGTCTTCCGGTTCTTTTAATCGCAGAGCGTCCGTATTAAGCCCGTTCAGCCGCTGCACGCCGCAAATAGGAATCCGGCTGTTCTAGGGAAGCGATTGGAGTTCTTTCCCGGGCTTAAAGCGGACGGCCTTGCCGGGCAGGATGTTGACTTCGGCGCCCGTGCGCGGGTTTCTTCCAATTCCTGTCTTGCGAGGCTTGACGTTAAATACGCCGAATCCGCGCAATTCAATCCGCTCTCCTCTGGCCAAGGCCTTCTTCATCGAACCAAACACCGTCTCGACGGCAATCTCTGCTTTGGTCTTCGTAATTCCGGTACGGTTGACGACATCGTTGACAAGATCGAGCTTTATCAAAAGGAACCTCCTGAAAACACAGGCTTTCATCGTAAAAAGCCGCTTCGGCAT
>JAJYJL010000321.1 GCA_021789565.1 Acidobacteriota bacterium | reverse complement strand
CAACTACGGGTCCTACCGGCCGAGCTGGGTGGAAATCACTATCACGGTCGGGACCTTTGCCGGCATGGGTTTGTTGTACTTGATCTTCTCCAGGGTGTTTCCGATCATCTCGATCTGGGAATTAAAGCTGGGCTTGGCGAAGAAGGCGGAAGCTCCTGCACTGGCTTCGGAGGAACCCGTCGCGGAGCAGCCTCAGGTGGGCTGACCAGAATTGACCAAGAGGAATGAGATGAACGCCATATACGGACTCTATCCCGACCCCGATTCGGCCCAGCGGGCGCTGAATGTGCTGAAGCAATCCGAGAGTGAGATGGGTTTCAGCGACCGCGACATCTCCGTTCTTTCCGGTGAGCCTTATGAGGAGTACGGTTTTGGCAAGCGTGACAACGTGACGCGGATGCCGTGGATTGCCGCACTGGGCGGCCTGTTGGGTGGTCTCAGCGGCTGGGGATTCGCAGCTTTCACCCAGGAGAGCTATCCGATGATTTCAGGGGGCATGCCTCTTGTAACGAAGTGGTCAAATGGGATCATTACATATGAGCTGACAATGTTGGGAGCTATCCTGACGACCCTGGTTACGCTGTTGATCACAGCGCGGATCCCGGATTGGCGGGGAGGCAAGCTGTACGACCCTGCAATCAGCAACGGTAAGATTTTGATTGGCGTGACCAATCCGCCGGATGCGGCGCGGGCTGAGCTTGAAAAGCGGTTGCGCGCTGCAGGCGCGGAAGTTGTAAAAGAAACCAGGAAGTGAACCTAAGGAGGTACGATGCAAGAACGTCCATGGAAGTCGGTTCAAGGGATATTTATTTTGGTGGCGGCTTTGGCACTGCCGTCTCTTGTCGGATGGGCAGAGAGCAAGCCCGTCCTTTCACCCGCGGCTAAAGCGGGCCAGAAGGTTTTCGAGCAGCAATGTACGATGTGCCACTTTGCCGATCAGGCGAGGAACAAGATTGGCCCGGGACTCAAGGGCATTCTGAAGAACAAAGAGCTTCCTTTTTCTCACAAGCCGGCCACTACCGCCAACGTGCGCGAGCAGATCGAAAAAGGTAATCCGCAGGGCAAGCCGATGCCGATGCCCCCATTTGCTGGCAAGCTTTCCGATAAGGACATGAGCAACCTGATCGCCTTCCTCAGGACACGCTGAGGGATCTCTCGCGGCAATCCAAACAGGGGTCGCCAAGGTAAGTCTGCTCGCAAGGCTGATCGTGCGTTTGCAGAGGGGGCGCTTCAGCCCTTCTGCTCCTTCCCGCATTGAATTCGTGCGGGTCCGCGACCTCCTATGTTTAGATGCCCAGGTCTTTTAACGCCGCCCCGGCTCCGGAAAGATTTTCAAGCCTCATCTCGGAATACTTCCTTGACAGGATGACTCCCGGCGCGCCGGCATTGAACGCAGCCTTCACTGCATTTCGAACATCTGAAGGTTGCGTCTTCTTTTGCCCCTTCCCAGTGGGAATGTCGATATCAATTCCAGGATAGATAATAGTTTCCCTGGGCAGACCGGTAACATTGTGCTCACTCGCAGGACCGGCAAGGTCGGTGTTATGAGCAGAATTGGGCACTCTCGCCAACTTAACATCGGCGAGGGCCCGCTTCGTTTCGCGGTAGACGTAATCCGATGAGAACCCCGCGGTTGACAGTTTATCCAGCGGAGCCTCCCCTTGGTAACCCAGGATGTGGTAGTACAACTCCAGCACCGATTGAGCTGGAGCGTCATGCCAGATTGTTGAATGGACCCTGTCAATATAGTTGGCCATGCGAGGACCAGCACAATTGTTATACATGCAGATCTTTAGGAGGTCGGCGTAAGGACTCAGCTTTCGGTAGTCCTGTTCAGCACGGTAAAACGGGTTGAATGAATTGAGATGCATGATGTGAAAACCTGCTAGCAAGTTCTTGTTAATACTTTTCACCGTGCCGTAAATGAGTCCGTAGACTTCTCGTTGGCTGTCGGTCCAGAACTTTTCCCATGCCAGGATTTCCGGGTATTCCAGTAGCAGCCGCCAAAAGGTGACAAAGTAGCCGTCGCTTGGCCGTGGCTGTGCCCGTGCCGCACGAATCCAACGGTCAAGCTGCATCAACCCCTGCCGGGCTCGCTCGACGTTGATCCCTTTTTGCGCTCCTTTTCGTGTGCAGTACTCGCAGAAGCAGGTTAAGACGGCCTCTCCGTGGTCAGCGTCAATGGCATTGTTCAATGCCCCCTGTCGTTCAGAGCACCACATGACACCGTCAACTTCGTAGGACTTCGTCCAATCCTCAACCATCGACAAGAGAAAGGTGCGAACGTAGGGGTTGTTCAGGCATGCCTCGCCGGTTTTGCGGCCGTAAATATCAACCTCGGCAGCTTTTTCAAAATTGCCCAACAGGCGGGGATTATAAACATCCTCGAACCAGCAGATGGATTTGATGCCACGTTTCTTCGCCCGCGGAACAACTTCACCCAACACGTCAAAATTGCCCAGGTCCGGCGCCCTGAAATTCCTGAAGATCGTGCCCGCGTAATATTCTGGATGGACATCGGCATAATCGCCTCCATGGAAAGTGTCCGTGTCATATTTCTGAACACCGTGATCGGGCAGCGGATGGCCGGGAATCTGCCTTCCCTCGATGCCGCGCCCGTAGCTGAAAACTGCAATCAGCAGGGTGTTAACACCGGCTCGCTCCTGGACTCTATCCAGAACTTTGTCCACTCCTTCGTCACTGAAAGAGACTGCGGGGATTTGGATGGCCACTACTTTCCTTTCCGATTTCGATTGTTCAACACTTTCTGCCTGTAGGCTGATTGGCTCCGTGGCGAGGCTTACCCCGGTGCTGCCACCAACGGCCGCCGCGGAGGCGGCAGCGACATTCTTCAGGAAAGTGCGCCGGGAAAGTTCTTCTGTTTGTCCCTTTGGTTCATTCTTCGCATTGCCGCTTGATTCCAATTTGTCGTGTCGCATTACGTCTCCTCTTAATTAACTGCATCGCAATTCGAAATGTCAGCGGGTATGAGGGAAGCTCTTCATCTTAAAGGTCTTCGTTCCTGTCACGATGTATGCCGGCCATTCGGGCGCAGAGTGAGAGTAAAATCGTCATTCAGTTTCTGGTGGCAGGCCCACTGCACCGGATAAGTTATCCCTTTTACCTCAATTTCTGCTTTCAGCCTCAGTCCCCGCCATTTTGTTCCCTTGGGCAGTACGAACTGCGCCTGTCGAATCTTTCCCGGCAGCGGGTATCCCGGGTCGAGACATCCGCTCTTCAGCACCGCCCCTTCCGGGCTCTCCACACTTACGCGCAGCACACCCGGAACGGCCGCAATGCCGTCATTCGCAAAGCCGATGATCAGGCCAAGGTATCCCTCATCTTCATAGCTCCAGATGAATGATGGCCTGACCCGGTACCCAATCCGTCTGTTGATGCGGTCGAACCACTTGGGATACGCGTGGTACCAACTTGCCAGGTTCGCTGCGCTGATGCCGTGGAAATTCCACAGCGACCAGTAATTGGCGCCGACATCCATTACATGCGTAATGATGTCGTCGGAAGGTGAAATCCCCTCGCTCAATTGAAAGTCTTGTGGTTGCCTGGCCGGTATACCCTGTTCAAGTAGTGCGCCAATCCAGGGCGGACGGTTGCTCAGGGCTTCAATTTGCTCGTTCTCGATGAAGATCGTATCGCTCCTGATCCAGTTGTTGCTCCGGACCGTGCGGTCGAGGACTTCCGAATTTCCCACCCGGCTGAAATCCGGCTGTGTATTAGTGAGCAAGGGAGTCTTCGTAAAGTTCTCGAGTTGGATCTCCAGCATGTTCATCCAGGTGCGCTCCGCGGTTTCATAGTCCGGAAAGGGCGTATTGGTGAATGGCCATGTGTGGCCTTCACCCCAGAACCCGTACATGAACGTATCCATGAATTCGATCATAGAACTCCCGTTGAATTCCGCCGCCAGCAAGCCAACGAGTTCCTTGAAGGCCTGCTGGAAAAAGGGATCATCAAACCGTGGCTGATAGTGCGCGTTCGGGTTGCCTTCACGGTTTGGCCCGGGCCATGTGCCGCCAGTCAACTTCACCATCGGTACCTTGTCAAGGATGAATTGGGGCAGCGCGGGTTCGCGATAGTCCGGAGCGCTCATCTGGATTCGGAATCCAATACGCTTATCGTATTTCTTTGAGAGCTCAAAGACCTGCTTCAGATAACCTGGAAAATCCAGACGTCCCGGCTGCGGCTGGATTTCCCCCCATGTCGGACGTATATAAAGCTTCTGTCCCAGCGGAAAGCGGACAAGATCTTCAATTGCCTGTGGGATGTTGTCTGACTTGATCTCCGCGGTGCCCATATCTGCGGTGATATAGGTTATCAACCCCTTGCCGTAACCGGGCACGACTTCATCGGATGGCGTAGTGGTCATGACGACTTCGTCGTTGGGGATAACTGCGTCGGGTGGATACTGTGGAAAGGGACCCTGATTCAGACGGTCATGAACCTGAGGGCCGGAACCAAAATCATACTTGCCCCAATTGTGGGCGGGCACGATCCCCTGGGCTGAGTCTGCCCCAACCCCCGCTGCTACTGCCAACGCACTGCTGTTTTTCAGGAAATCTCTGCGATTCATCGGAATCATGTCCTCCTTTTCCTCCTGGCAACCGCATGATATTCAGGCGCCTGCGACTCGCATGTCGAACTCTAACTCTGAACTGTTTACCTTCAATCAAGGTTTGGAACGTGCCACACCGTTCGATGGCCGATAGTCGCGGAAGATGCTATGGCCACATTGTAAGACAATGATCAGTCCTTCGCGGTGGCGGTCCCCGCGTTTGGGCTATTTCGTCCGGGCCGGGCGGGGTGCGCCTGCCAGGGTTGCAGTGCCCTTCTTTTCCTTTGCCTTCAGTTGTTCAAAAAGGCGCATCTGCTCCATTCCTTCTTCGCGGCGGCCAAGACGCAGGTAGGCTCGCGCCAGGGCATAATGCGCACTGCTCGGCTTCGGGTCAAGCTTCACAGCCAGTTCGAGCTCCGGCAGGGCTATCTCGGTCCGGCCTTTGGTCAGGGCAAGGTTGCCCAGCAGGTAATGGGCTTCCGCCAGCGAGTGATCCAGCGCGATGGCTTTCTTCAGCAATGCCACGGCCCGACCTTCTATCTTGCTGCCGGTCGCGCCCCGGTAAGTCAGCAGCATTCTGCCGTATTGCAAGTACAAGTTTGCGTCATTGGGATAATCGGCGATGACCTTTTCAAACGTGGCTTGCGCATCATCGATCTTCCCGTCATCCACTTGCGCAGAGGCGAGTCCAAGCAGGGATTCGCGGTCTGCAGGATTCAACTCAACGGCATGCGCGTAGGTTTGCTCAGCGGCTTTCAATTCACCCAGCTTATATTGGGCGAGACCGAGGAACCTGTATGTCTGATAGGAGTTTGGCGCCACCTCGACCGCTTTACGCGCCGCAACCAACGCACCGTTGTATCGGTTGTCATGAAGCAGCATCATGCCCACGTCCAGATAATTGGACTCGCGGGAAGGATCGAGGTCAATAGCACGGTCCATATGCCTCACCGCTTCCTTGATATGATTCTGCTTGAACTCGCACCATGCCATGAGGTCTTCAAGATCAGACGTCTCATATCCGGCATTGAACAATTCCTGAAGCGCGGACTGGCTCTCGGTAATGTGTCCCGCATGGTATTGCACCAGCGCAATGTTGTAGCCGAGCTTCGCCTTATCCGGATAGGTTGGTTGAATTGACCGGAACAAATGTTCCGCAAGATCATAATCGCCTGCCTGGTCAGCGACCTGCCCACCCAGGAAAATACCCTCAGGGCCCTCAGAATGACTCTCAAGTCCGCGAAGCACTTCCCTGGCCTTTTCGGTTCTTCCGGTCTTGTAGTAGCAACGCGCCAGCGCCACCTGGGCTTTGGAATGTTTTAGCACTTCCTGGGGTACAGACTCGAGAAGTGTGAGAGCATGCCGATAGTCCTTCAGCTCTTCGTCCACCATTCCAAGCAGAAGGGTGGATGTTGTCTGGCCGGGCTCGACCTTTAGAATACGCTCAAGGTTTTCCCTCGCGTCCTTAAATTGCCCCATTTGAAACTGGTTCGAGGCAAGGTTGCGGCGTGTTCGCAGGTCAAGTGGCTTAAGATGCAATGCTTTTTCAAGATAGGCGGTTGATTCAGGCAGCTTCTGCTCCATACCCAGCACTGCGCCGAGGAATGCCAAATAGGCAGGGTCGTCTGGAGAGAGACGAACGGCCTCGCGCAGTTCAATCTCTGCATTTTTCAAATCGCCTTGCTGGACCAGTCCAGTTGCTCGCACCGCGTGCTGTTGTGCGTCAGCTATGTTGTCAGGAAAGCACTGCGCCGGGCGTGGCCAGAAACAGAGGCAGAGGACAAGAAGGGCACAGATATGAGGCGTGACTGGCTGTCTTCCCATTCCGGGCCCCTCATCAGCTATCTAGAATAGCGGGGATTGGGTTCAAGTCAAAGGCACATCTCAACATTCCTTTGCCGGGGTGGCAAGTTGCGTGAACCGGCGTTGCGCCAATGAAACGAGGCTTGGCCAGTTGCCCAGCCAAGCCTCACTCTTCAAAAGACGAAATGGATTCCAATCTGCCCGTGGCGAGGCTGGTTTTCCTGATAAAAAATGGCCCCAAATCCGTCAGCCCCGAATCCGGTGCCATCGTTAGTATTCGCCTGCGGGGCCCCGAAGCGGGGTGTGTTCAAAGCGTTAAAGAAGTCACCTCGGACCTCAATGAACATGTTTTCCTTGAGGTGGAATTGTTTGGCGATCGACAGGTCGAGGTTCGATATCCCTTGCACGCGGCAATTCGACAGGTATCGTGGTGCTGTTCCAGGTGTTTGGTCTGCCGGGTGCGAGAAGGCACTGTTGTTAAAGTAGTTTGCTGTTCCATTGGCAATCGAGTCGAGGCTCGCACCGCTGCAAGGATTACCAATCAGATTGGGGCGCTGGTGGCCGTCGGCGAGTTGGCCGTTTGAGTCGTCGACTGAAATCGGTTGGCCGCTCTGGAACGTGACGAATGGTGTCAGCTTCCATCCCCCAACCGCTCCGTCGAGCACCTTGTTCATGTTCGTGCCGAAACGCTGACCGCGCCCGAAGGGCAGATCGTAAATCACCGCGAAGGTCAGCCGCTGCGGCGTGTCATTCGCGCTGACGCTCTTTTCGAGCGCAAGATTTGTGAAGTCCTCCGGTGAGCCGATGAACCCAAGACCTGCACCACCGCCACCGCCGATCCAGGCGTTGCCGCCGGCGTCCGAGTTGTCAATGAACTTCGAGAAGGTGTAATTGCCCACGAATGACAGTCCGTGCCCGGCCCGCTTTTCAAACCGCAACTGGAAGGCATGGTAGCTGCTGTTGGCCACAAACAGTGGGAAGCCGGTAAACACTCCGTCAAATTGTGGGTAAGGCCGCAGGAGGTTTATCTGGGGAATGGTGTCATTGTTATAGATGGATCCCGGAGCGTCGAAAATGGCCTGGGGCCCCTGGAACAGGTAGAGGAACGGATTGGGCACCAGGTTCGCCAAACCTGACGATCCGAACTGCACGCGATTTGCGGCATTGATGAAGTTACGATTTTCCGTTGAGTAATTCCACGGTAGATGCGTGCTGCGGTTACCCACGTAATCAGCTTCCAGCATCATATTACCCCACTGATGTTGGATACCGATATTCCACTGGTAGATTTCACCTGTCTTGAACGTATCGCTCCCGTGGTTCTCATCTCCATAACCCCAAAGGCTCAATGGCCCATACTTTCCCTGCTGGGGCATGTTGAAGCCAAGGGGGTAGGGATTCTCCATGGTGGCGAATTGCGTGATTCCGCCATCCAGGCTGGGGGTCGCATTGGCATCTGCTTGCCAGGCGAATCCACAGAT
>JAJYJL010000320.1 GCA_021789565.1 Acidobacteriota bacterium | reverse complement strand
CTTTGGTTCCCTGCGCCAGGCCCACAAAGTTTTCAACGGTCTTCGGCGCGTGTTCGGGATAAAGCCGGCAGGTCATGGTTCCGGCGGATGTTTCGATAATGGCATGAAGCCCCGGCTGCAATTTTTCCATTCGTTCTCCTGTTCCTGTTGCTAAAGGATGTTTTTCAGATATCGGCGTCCGCAAAGACGCAAGGCCCGGTCCTGCTGCTGGACGGAGTTCACGGGCTTAAGGCGCAGACTGCGAAACGGTGGCCGACTTGATGTGGTCGAGCTTGGGAAAGTTCGCAGCCAGGTAGGGTTCGCCCTGGCTCTGGAGCAGTTGCTGGTCGGGGCCATTGCCCATGGGAGCGCCCTCGCCGTAGCCGCTGTAAAAACTCTGGGCGACGTTCATCCCCTGGGTGACCGTGCCAAAAGGCGCAAAGCCCTGGGCGTCCAGGCTCTGGTTGTTCGCCAGGTTGATGAAGACCTGCGTTGTGCGCGTACTGGGCCCGGCGGTGGCAAAAGTGACGGTGCCCGCCGCGTTGCTCTGCTTGACGGGATCGTCGGGGATATCAGCATCGTGCCACACCGCGGAAACCTTCGGGTCGGCGCTGATGCCAAACTGCACGATAAAGCCGGGGATCACTCGAAAGAAGCTCGCGTTGTTGAAAAAGCCATTCTTCACCAGGTTGTAAAAGCGATCGGCCCCGATGGGCGCCCACTCGCGGGTGACTTTGATGACAAAGCTGCCCTTTGTGGTGTCAAACTTTGCCCAGTAGACATCCGGCGCCTGCGCGTTGAGCGCCGCGGGTTGGAGAAGAGACGGAGAGGCGGCCGGCTGCGTCTTCATGGCCTCCTGAGGCGCTGTCGCAGGCTGGGGCTGTCTGGACCGCTTGTAGAGGACCAACCCAACCACCAAAACCAGAACGACCATCACGACCAGGATAAGAGTGCGTTTTGTCATAAGCGACTGTCTCCGAACGCCTGAAGTCAGCGAGCGCTTGCTGCCTGGCAGGCAAATGATTTACACCGAATCTTCATCAAAACACCCGAGTTTCGCTGCCGGAAAACAGCCCTTGCAGGGTGGCCGAATCTAACAGCCACTCGCGCCCGCCTGGCTTCTTCCGGCACGCAGATCTCTGCTCTGAAGCTTCAATTATCCGGGCGTCCACAAGGCTTTGTCAAAGGCGTTTTGACGCTCGGCAAGGGCCGGGGCGTGACCTTGCTCACTCTCAGTCGTAGTACTCCAGCCCCAGGTGAGTGATCAGTTCCTCGCCCCGCAGGTAGCGCAAGGTGTTCTTGAGCTTGATGAGCTGGATAAAGAGGTCGTGCTCAGGGTAAAGGTTGGGAGCGCACATCGGGCTTTTGAAATAGAAGGAAAGCCATTCCTGGATTCCCTTCCGGGCCATTTCCGGGCACCGCTGGGCAAGATCCATGAACAGGATGAGATCCAGAACGATGGGAGCCGCCAGGATGGAATCGCGGCAAAGGAAGTTGATTTTGATCTGCATGGGATAATCCATCCAGCCGAAGATGTCGAGGTTGTCCCAGCTTTCCTTGTTGTCGCCGCTCGGCGGATAGTAATTGATCCGCACCTTGTGGTAGAAATCCTTGTAGAGTTGCGGATAAACGTCCGGCTGAAGAATATATTCCAGGACCGACAGCTTGCTCTCTTCCTTGGTGCGGAACGACTGGGGATCGTCAAGCACTTCACCGTCGCGGTTGCCCAGGATGTTGGTGGAAAACCAGCCGGTCAGCCCGAGCATTCGCGCCTTGAGCCCCGGAGCGAGAATGGTTTTCATCAGCGTCTGCCCGGTCTTGAAATCCTTCCCGCAGATGGGGACCTTATTCTCCAGGGCCAGTTGATGGAGCGCAGGGATGTCGGTGGTCAGGTTGGGAGCGCCGTTGGCAAAGGGGATGCCGAGTTTCAGTGCCGCATAGGCGTAAATCATGCTGGGCGCGATGGCGGGATCCGATGACCGGAGGCCTTTTTCAAACGAGGCAACGGACCGGTGCACGGGTCCCGGCTTCAAAAAGATTTCAGTGGACCCGCACCAGATAATCACCATGCGGCTGGCCCCGCTTTTCTCGCGGAACGCCTGAATGTCCTCCATTAATTGCTTGGCGAGGTCCATTTTGGTCTTGCCCCGCTTGACGTTGGGCCCGTTCAGCCTTTTTACGTATTTGCGGTTGAACACGGCAGGAAGAGGCCGGATATCTTCCAGAAAATCCTTAACTTTATTGAGATGGGTCTGCTGCAGCACTCCGGCCTTCAGGGCCGCCTGATAGCAACTGTCAGGGAAAATGTCCCAGCCTGAAAAAACAAGGTCGGGAAGTTCGGCAAGAGGAACAAAGTCCTTGATCAGGGGGATCCGCCGCTCCGTACGCTTTCCGAGGCGAATGGTGCCCATCTGGGTCAGCGAGCCGATCGGGCGCGCGAGGTCCCTGCGGACCGCCTCCACGCCGGCGAAAAAGGTGGTGGCTACGGCTCCCATTCCACAGGTCATGACTCCCAGCTTCCCTTCCGGCTTCGCAATTTCAACAGCTTTCTTTGGCACGTTGTGTTCCTTTCAGTTGATCCTTGAAAATCTTTAAAGGAAAGTTGCCATAATGTGCTAAACGTGCGAAAATTGCAATCCCTTTGGAAACTGGGAGATGATTTTTTAAGTCTGCTTGTTCCCCGGGCCCAATAAATACACCGTGCGCAGGAAGGGTCCAGAGTAATATCGACCATCGTGGAAGCGTATGAGTGGGAATCTCTCCTGGAGATTCCCTGCAGGCGATGGCGGGCATGGTGTGGAATTCAACTTTCGGCTGTCGGGGTAAGCGACTGAATCTGATAATGATGTGCCGGGATGCGATAAATGGTAAGCTATTCGAAGAGACGAATGGCTGTTATCGTGCGTCTCAATAATGTGCGGCATGTTCGTTCCAAGGTGGAAGGCAGTAGCGACTTATAAGTTTTTTCTTGCAATGTTAATAAAGTCTTGGTATTTGGAACATTGCACCAGAACGATGGGGTCCGGCCGGCCGAGTGACTGGGCGGAATACGGCGAGTCTTCCACGGCGGACCCGGGCCAGGCAAAGACTCCTTTTGGCCCGGAAACCAAAACCCTAGAACAAGAGGTAGTTTTACAATGAAGAAAACGACTGTGCTTTTCAGCATCATGCTGCTTGCTGGCTTCTTTTGCACGCCAAACTCTCTGCACGCCGCACGCAAACTCGCAGGAACGCTCACGGTGCATCCCTCAGCCGCATCGCCAGCGCCGGCTCCCGCCGCGCCTCAGGCGAAGACGCCGCAGTGGAAGAGCCGCGCAGAATATGACGCCTATCAGGCGTTTGTGAAGGAAAAAGATCCGAAGGAACGAATCAAGCTGATTCAGGGGTTCATCGAAAAGTATTCGAAATCTGATTTTCTGGCGAACGCATATTTGGCCGAGATGCAGACGTACGTTCAGATGCAGCAGACGAACGAGGCGATCGCAGCCGCCAAGAAAGCGCTCAGTGTCGATCCCGACAACCTGGCCGCGCTTTACTATCTCAGCTTTACATTTCCCTACACGTTTAAGCCTTCTGACGCGAACGCTTCAGCAGAATTGTCAGAAGCCAATCAGCACGCCCAGCATGGCCTTCAGATCCTGCAGAACATGCAGAAACCTGAAGGCGAGACGGAGCAGCAGTTCGAAGCCAGAGTCAAGCAGGAGCGGGGAGCCTTTAACACAGCGATAGGTTTTGCTGCCGTCCAGCAAAAGGACTATAACCAGGCCATCAAGTCATTGGAGGCAGCGGCTCAGGATGAACCCAACAACGTCCTGGTCTATTCGCTTCTGGGCCAATCCTACTACAACCAGACGCCGCGGGATATCAACAAGTCCATCTGGTACCTGGCCCGTGCCACGTCATTGGCTGAAGACGCCAACAATCCCAATGCGGACCGGTTAAAGAAATTCTACGACCAGGTTTATGAAGCGCAGCACGGCTCCAACGCAGACGCGGATAAGGTCCTGGCCCAGGCCAAAACCACGGCTACTCTGCCCGCCAACTTCAGCGTGGCGCCGCCGCCGCAACATGCCAAGACCGGGGATGTCAATCTTGATGCGTTCTACAAGATTGAGGATGCGATTGCTGTGGGCGGTGACACGGCCCAGCAAAACTGGGCACAGTTGAAAGGCCAGCCCCTCGGCCTGGTCGGGCACGTTGACAGCGTCCAACCCGGCACCGACCCGAATACTTATCTGGTGCGTGTGGACGTTACTCCCGATTCGCAAGCAAAGGAAGGGACTTACGACATCGTCCTCCAGGATACCCAGCCGGGCGTCAAGTTACTGCAGCCTGGCGATCCGCTCCGGTTCCAGGGGAACATCGCCTCGTATTCGATGACCCCGAATTTCACGCTGACCTTGAGCGATGTGAAAATCGATGAGAGTGTTCTGAAGATGGCGCAGGAAAGGGAGGCGGCGGCGGCCCAAAAAAAGAAGGGCCCGGCCAAGAAATAGAAACAAGCCGGCCGGCGCTTTTTCAGAGGGCATCGCGCATAGGCCCTCATGGTGTATGGCCGCTGAAGGCCCAAAGGCAGGAAATGAATTGCCCGGGTGTTCTGCAAGCCCAGGTCAGAGGGGTTGCCGGAATCACCCGGGCTTTTTGTTTCTAAGTGAGGGGGCGCCTCCGGCGCTCGGGCTGGTGATCAAGTTTCAGCGCCGCGACCTTACGGCTTAAAGTGTTGCGATGAATGCGCAGGACCTTGGCCGCCTTGGACAGGTTGCCGTTATTCTTCTCCAGGACTTTCCAGATAAACCGCTTTTCAAACTCGCCGACGGCATCCTCAAAAAGGATGTCCTGTTCAACGAGCTGATTGATGAGAGCATCGAGCTGGTTCTTCACCCAAGCACTCCAATCCTAAAGGTCCTGTTTTTCCGCTGAATGGGCTTCGATGGTTTTCTTGTCGTTCTGAATCAATTCTTTCTTAAACTTTTCAAATCCGGCACGGAAGCTCCTTTTCATATCGCGGGGCATCACAAGCGCCAGCGCCCTGGACCCGGCGGTGACGTAAGGGGCCAGCGCCGATCTCTCGACCGAACCCTGCTGAATGGCAAAAGCCATCATCGCCATTAGCAGGATGCAATCCACCAGCAGCCCCCGAAGCAGGCCGAAAACACCGCCCAGAAAGCGGTCGAACCATTGGAGCTCCACTTTCCTGATCAGCTTCCTGGCAACCACGGAAACCAGCGCTCCCACCACCAGCACCGCCGCAAACAGCACGATGAAACTGGCGGCCCGCGCAACGGCGAGGCTGTTGGTAAACCTTTGCAACAAAGGAGCCAGGCGGGCGTAGTAGAGTGCTGCAATAATCAGCGCAGCTACCGCCGACGCCAGGGAAATCAACTCCGCGACAAAACCTTTCCAGATGGCCGTCACCACCGATACCAGAACGATGGTTGCCAGGACCCAGTCGAGCCAGTTCCAGTGTGCCATACAGCTCACGGCCCGTTCAGATTCAGGAATTCAGCGTTTTCCCGGTCAGAAGCCGATAGGCGTCCCGGTACTTCTGACTGGTCTTTTCGACGACCTCGGCGGGAAGAGGCGGCGGGGGAGGAGTCTTGTCCCAGTGCGTCGATTCCAGGTAGTCCCGCACAAACTGCTTGTCAAAGGAAGGCTGTGATCTTCCGGGCGCGTAGCTGTCTTTGGGCCAGAAGCGTGAAGAGTCCGGCGTGAGTACTTCGTCGATCAGGATGATTTCTTCTCCAAGCCGCCCCCATTCGAATTTCGTGTCCGCGATAATGATTCCACGCTCCTCGGCGAACTTCCTTGCCTCCGCGTAAAGCCGAATGCTCAGGTCGCGGAGTTTTTCTGCAGCGCTTCTTCCAATCGTCTTCACCATCTCCTCAAAAGAGATATTTTCGTCGTGGCCTGTCTGGGCCTTGGTGGCCGGCGTAAAAATCGGCTCATCCAGGCGGCTGGATTCCACCAGCCCCTCGGGTAGCTTGATTCCGCAAACCGTGCCGTTCGAGCGGTATTCCTTCCACCCTGACCCGGCCAGGTAACCCCTGACAACGCACTCAATGGGGAAAGGCTGCGCCTTTTTCACCAGCATCGAGCGCCCTTCAATCTGGTCCCCAAGAGCCTGCAGTTCCTTCGGATACTCCGCCAAATCCGCCGTCAGGAAGTGCGTGGGCACCAGGCCCAGAAATCGGTCGAACCAGAAGCACGAAAGCTGCGTCAGCACGCGGCCTTTGTCCGGAATAGGCTGGTCCAGGATGACGTCAAACGCCGAAATCCGGTCCGTCGCAACAATCAGCAGCTTGTCGTCATCCACTGCATAAATGTCACGGACTTTGCCGCGGGATAAAAGTGTAGTCTCTGGGAGATTCGTTTCATGAATAATCAATTGTGTGTTCCTTGCATGTTGGAAATGTGCAGTCCTCAATTTTAAATCATCAAAAAAACATGTCAATGGGAAAGAAAAGGCGTACATTGTTCTGCACGGTGCATGCGCAGCTAATGGGAGCCTGCACTTTTTCAAAGCGGGGTGCAGGCAGGCGTCAGGCTTGTTGCGTGATTGTCAATGTTGCTGGCCGCTTCTGACAGGATAAGTTTTCACCCGTTGCCCCTCACGCCGGCACGGCTTCCAACTCTTCTTCGAACTCTTCCAGTTGCACCGAGATCAGTTTGGAGACCCCGGGTTCTTCCATGGTGACGCCGTAGATGGCGCGGGCGATTTCCATGGTGGTTTTGTTGTGGGTAATCAGGATGAACTGCGTGGCCGAGCTCATCTTGCGGATCAGCCGTGTAAAGCGGCCGACGTTGGTGTCGTCGAGCGGCGCGTCCACCTCGTCCAGCACGCAGAAGGGGCTGGGCGTGTAGCGGAATGTCATTCGCTCATTCTGTCCGGAAGCCTCGCTCAATCCGAAAGCCCCGATCAAAAATCCGGCCGATATAGAGTTTCATGTAGAGTTTTACCGCCTCCCCGCGGATGGGGCCGCTGCTCATCAAACCGGCAGGACGGCTGCTCTTTTATTCCGGCCCGGACAACCACCCATCAGCGATTTTGCTTGACAATAAGTGGCCTAGTATGGTAGTCTTTCCAATGGTCGCGGGGCGCAGTCGCGACGTGAATAAGAAGTCCAAGCGGACTCTTAATATCATCGTAAGTTGTTGAAATAGCTTGACCGCGACTTTGGAACTAAAATTGTGGGACAAAAAAGATGTTATTTTGAAAAACGAACCGGAGAAGTTATTGAAAACAAAGGCTGGTGTCATAAAAACGAACCGGAACGAACCGGAACGAACCGGAAAACAAAGCGGAGAAGTCCTTTAGAATCGCACCTGCGGAAAAAACAAACCGAAAACGAACCGGAACCCCATCAAAGCGTTTCCCTCCCACCCAGCTAGCCTTCTTATGAACTGTTAAGCCACGCGGAAGTCACGTTCCCGGAGCCGAGTACCCAGGCAGCGATCGACCCTCGTCAGTTGTCCTAAGTATGCGCAGCTCGTTTTGTGGCGCGGGCGTCCTCGCCCGTGCTGCTGTCAGGAGACACGGCCAGGATGGCCGTGTCACAAAGCAAGAACCAAACTGAGCGCCGCCTTGCATCGGAGGGGTTCCAGCGGCTTTCAAATGCGGACGGTTTTGAGGTAATGAAGGTCTTTGACAATCTGCTCGTGGGCCTGGTCGCTTTCGTCTTCCACGTAGAAGCGCTTGACGCCCACGCGCTCAGCCTCGCGCAGGATGGCGGGCATGTCCATGCGACCGGTGCCGAGCGGCACGTCCCAACTGACCGGTTCATCGCCCGTGTAGTTGTGGGTGGGCGGGCCCTTCTTCATGTCTTTCAGGTGCATCAGCCGCCAGCGGTTCGGGTACTTCTTGAGATAGGCGACGGGATC
>JAJYJL010000319.1 GCA_021789565.1 Acidobacteriota bacterium | reverse complement strand
GTCGCCACCACGCCGATCGTGTCGTGGTTTTCAGGATTCAGCCAGAACGTCTGGTGGTGGGGGTCGGCTTTCCATTCCATCCACTTCTTCAGGCTGTTGGGAGTCAGCAACTGCTCGGGGTGGTACCCCATATTCCGGGCAAACTCCTGGAGGCCGATTCCGCCAATCGTCGTATGGCTGGTCTTTTCAAGGACAAGACGGGCCACAGAGATGGGGGTCTTCACTCCACGCAGACCGCAAACGGCGCCTGCGCGGTGGCGGGTACCGTCCATGATGCCGGCATCCAGTTCAACAACGCCCTCGGCGTTTGGCAGGCCGCCGTAACCAACGCTGGTTACTTCCGGGTCCTCTTCGGGAATATTGATGCCTTTTTCGATGGCATCTAGCAGGCTCCCTCCCTGGTGGAAAACCTCTGCGGCGCGATTTACAGCGGGCAGCCCGTGTTTCCACGTCGCCAGAAAGACGGGCCCTCCATCCGGCTCGTCCGCCTGCGCCGGAACGCCGGCCAGAGCCCCGGCTGCGGCGATGGATTTTATAAAGTCCCTGCGATTAACGTTGTCCATGATTTCTCCTTATGAGTTCTGCGATTACTTGCTTTGAACCTTGCGATCTCCGGGTCTACCCCAGCCGCCGCCGCCGGGTGTTTCAATCGTAAGAACACTTCCCGCTGGCACGCTCACCGCTGCTTTTGATGGTAGGCTGCGCTTTTTGCCGCCAGCCACCAGAGTGTTTTTTCCAGGCTTGCCGGGCTGCCCACCTGCCAGGGCGTAAGGCGGAAAGCGGCGGCGGTCAGACAGGATGCTGAGGCGGGCATCTGTAAGGAACTCGACCGCGCGAATGATGCCGTCTCCACCACGGAACTTGCCGCGCCCTCCCGATCCGCGCCGAATTGAAGTTCGCCACACGCGGACCGGGAAGTGGGCCTCAAGAGCTTCCACCGGCGTGTTCAGCGAGTTGGTCATGTGGGTGTGGATGCCGCTCAGGCCGTCAGCCGTTGGCCGGGCGCCCATTCCGCCCGCGATGGTTTCGTAATTAGCAAACGGCGCGCCTGTGCGGGGATCGATTCCTCCGAATGACAGATTGTTCATGGTACCCGAACTCGCCGCCGGAATGCGATGAGGGAGGGCCCGGGCCAGGGCGCGGAAAAGGACATCCACAATGCGCTGCGATGTTTCCACGTTGCCCGCGGCCACCGCGGCCGGAGGACGGGCATTGAGCACGCTCCCTTCGGGTGCGATCACTTCAATAGGTTCCATCAATCCCGCGCAGGCGGGAACATCCTCACCCAGCAGACAACGGAACACGTAGAACACCGCTGAAGTGGTGATGGCCATGACGGCGTTGACCCCGCCCCGGCACTGAGGCGAGGACCCGGTGAAATCAACGGTTGCATGGCCGGCCTGTATCCGGATGGCCACCTGCAAGCGTACGGGTTTCGTGGAATATCCGTCGTCGTCGAGAAAATCTACAGCGCGATACGTGCCATCGGGAATCCGGCCGAGCGCGTGCCGCATCAGGCGTGCCGAGTAACGCTGGAGGGCGGCAAGGTATATGTTCATTTTGCGGACGCCGTACTTGCGCGTCATTTCCTGCAGACGCTGCTCTCCCAGCCTGCAGGCGGCGATCTGCGCTGTCAAATCGCCTTCGCGTTCTGCCGGAGTGCGCACATTGGCCAGCAGCATGGCCAGTACATCTGTTTGGGGCTTCCCGTTATGCACCAGCAGCACCGGAGGGATGCGCAGTCCTTCCTGGTAGATTTCTTCACTGAGCCCCATCGAAGCAGGTTGCGCGCCTCCTATATCCGAATGGTGGGCGCGATTTGCGACGTAGAAAACCGGCTTTGAGTTCTTTGGCTCTCTGGCTGCGCCGGCGAAAACCGGCATGACGCAAGTAAGGTCAGGTAGATGAGTGCCGCCGGCAAAAGGATCGTTGAGGACTGCGATGTCGCCGGGGCCGAGCAGCAGTCGCTCGATGGTGGCGGCCACGGAACGGGGCATGGACCCAAGATGCACGGGCATGTGGTCACCCATGGCCACAACGTCTCCTCGGCCGTCAAACACCGCGCAGGAATAATCACGCCGCTCTTTGATGTTGGGCGAAAAGGCGGACCGGCGCAGCGCGGCGCCCATCTCTTCCGCCACGGAGTGGAAAAGATTCTTGAAGATTTCGAGTTCTGCCGGATCAGTGCGCATCGTAAGTCAGTACCAGGTTTCCCTCGCGATCCACACGGCACTGGAAGCCGGGTGGTAGAACCGTGGTTGAACTGTATTCCGCCACCAAGGCCGGGCCGTTCAAGCGGATTCCGGGCGAAAGCCGGTCCCGGTCGTAGAGTGGAGTTCGGTGAAAACGATGGCCAAACCAGACGTTCTTCTCCTTGAGGATTGTGTTGCCAACCCGGCGCGCCGTGCCCACGCCGGAAGGCCTTGGTGTCTTCCGCCCCGCAATCGGCACCGTCAGGCGCAGCCGCAGATTTACCACCTCCAGCGGCTTACCGGCATGAGCATATCCGTAAACCTTTTCGTGCAACCGTTCAAATTCTATTCGGAACCGCGGCGTGAAGGGAACCAGCAGTTCATAAGATTGCCCTGCATAGCGGACTTCAAGCTGCTTTTCCACCAGGACCTTTCCGGGCGGAAAATGGTCGCGCCGGAGTTCTGCACGGGCCTCCTTTTCGATCTTCCTGAACCGGCGCGCAAGCTCCTTCAAGAACCGACTGAACGGGGCCGAACGCGCGGCATTCGCATTTGCCGGGACAGGAGCTAAGACGGACTGCGAAACGTCTCTCACCGCGTCTGACCGGAGGATGCCCAGAGCTGAAAATGTTCCGGGATTTCGGGGAATGATGATGCGGGACACGCCGAGAGACCGGCCAAGATCTGCGACCTGCAATCCTCCCGCGCCGCCGAAGCAAATCAGAGTGAAGTCGCGAGGATCATGTCCGCGTTCAACGGAGATCACCCGAAGGGCCCTTTCCATATTGGCGTTGGCCACGGCAATGATTCCGCGCGCAAGCTCAACAGGGCTGCTGAGGACCCCTCTGGCTCCAGTGGACTTCTTCCTGCCACTTCGAATGAATGCTTGGAAAGTATTCTCCGCGGCTCGCGAGTCCAGGTGGAACGTGCCGCCCAGGAAGTGTTCGGGATCGATCCTTCCCAGAATGAGGTTGGCATCCGTGACGGTTGGCTGTTTACCGCCACGCCCGTAGCAGATCGGGCCGGGCGTTGCTCCAGCGCTTTCAGGTCCCACCCGCAGCGCGCCGCCTTCATCCAAGCGGGCGAGTGATCCGCCGCCCGCTCCCACCGAGTGGAGGTCAATCACTGGTACCGCGATGGGGAGTCCTCCCAGCGAGGTTTCGTTGGTGATGCGCGCCCGGCCCTCAAACAGGCAGACATCGGTTGAAGTTCCGCCCATGTCAAAGCTGATGGCCCGCCGGATTCCCAGACCTTCCGCGAGCCGGACGGCTGCGGCAACGCCTCCTGCAGGGCCGGAAAGAATGGTTCGAACCGGTTCTCGCGCCGCATGCCGGGCGGTTGTGATGCCGCCGCTCGATTCCATCACAAAAACACGAACGCCCGATCCCCTGGCCCTTTTACCACCATTGCGCCCTCCCAGGGAGAACCTCCTGGCGGCTTCACGTTCCAGACTGTTCAGGTAGGAACCGATGCGCGGCATCAGGTAAGCGTTGATGGCGGCGGCCGAAAGCCTCTCATACTCGCGGAACTCGGGCAGTATCTGGTAGGAGATAGAGAGCGGAAGCTTGAGGTCTCGCAGCGCCTGGAGCACCTTCCTTTCATTTGCAGGGTTCGAAAATGAAAACAACAGGCACACGGCAACGGATTCCGCGCCGGAACGGGCGATCCGGTCGCGGAGTCTTCTCAGTTCATGGCTGGAAGGGCGCAGGAGGACACTGCCGTCAGCCGCAGTACGCTCGCGCAATCCGAAGCGCATACGGCGCGGAACCAGCGGGGGATCACGGCGCACATCCAGGTCATAAAGGTGGGGCCGTGCCTGTCGGCCGATTTCAATCAGGTCTTCAAATCGCTGGGTGGTCACCAGCGCCACCCGGGCGCCGCGCCGCTCCAGCAGACTGTTGGTGCTGACGGTTGTGCCGTGGATGATGTCGATGGTGGCGTGGGGCGCCTGTCCGACCAGGCGGCCCACGCCGTCCGCGATCGCGCGGCTGGCTTCCTCCGGCGAAGAGGGAGAGCCGGAAAAGATCTTGACGACTCTGACGCCGAGGCCATCCGCCACAACGCAGTCTGTAAACGTTCCGCCCGTATCCACGCCAACGCGCATCGGCTTTCCTGATTGAATGGGCCCGGCCCCTCGCGACCGGCCTGATGATGGACCGGTTGCCTGCAACTCCCGAGCCGATTCAAAACGAAAGCTTAACAGAAGATATCCGGGTTCCGGCAAGTGGAAGTTCTCAAAGCGCGAATTGAACGGATTCGGATAAGCGCAGGAATGCGGTTGAAATTCACCGGCGGAGATTACTGATTTTCTATACCGGGGGATTGCCCAATGGGAATGAGGCGTGCGCGTTCAGCGAGGCGTTGTCGCGGAGACCCCTGGCCAGCTTGTAGTAGCCGGCGGCGGCGATCATGGCCGCGTTGTCAGTAGAGAGGCGCGGCGATGGGAAGAAGACGTGGAAGCCACGCTTTTCGCCTGATTTTGCAAATCGCTCGCGGAGAAGGGAATTGCATGCCACGCCCCCCGAGACGAAGACCGTGTCGATTCCTGCTGCGGCTGCGGCAGCCACGGTGCGTTCAATCAGATCGGTGACGACAGCTTCCTGAAAACTTGCGACGAGGTCGAGCGTGTTCTGGGAACAGTGTGCGCGAAGCTCCTCCAGGGTTGGTGTATCGGGTGAGGCGTTGCGCCAGTCGCGCCGGTCTTCAGCCTCTGCCGCCAGAGAGGTCCCGCGCACGCGATAGAGGACAGCGGTCTTCAATCCTGAAAAACTGAAATCGAGTTGATTCCCTTTCATTCTGATGCGCCCGAATTCGGAAGCGCGGGGATTGCCGAAGCGTGCCAAGCGGTCAATGACGGGGCCGCCAGGGTAACCAAGCGCCAAAAGCTTGGCGACTTTGTCGAACGCTTCGCCTGCCGCGTCGTCTCGAGTTTGTCCCAGCATCCTGTAGCAGAATGACGGGCACCCGGCTTCTCCTGGCTTTTCCTGGTCCACGTGGTAGAGGATGGTATGCCCGCCTGAAACAACGAGCGTGATGTTAGGGAAATTGGCGGCCGGGATGGAAGGGTCCTCCTGCCGCTGCATCGTGTTGTGGAGCAGGACCGCGTGGATGTGTCCTTCAAGATGGTTGACCCCCACCAGCGGCTTGCGCAGTGAAAGCGCCAGCGCCTTGCCGTAAACCAGTCCCACCAGCAGCGAACCGATCAGCCCGGGGCCTTCGGTAACGGCGATGGCTTCGACGTCGTCCAAGGTGGTCCCGGCCTGTTGGCAGGCTTCATCCACGACAGGCGAGATTTTCTTCAGGTGTTCGCGCGAGGCCAGTTCCGGCACAACTCCCCCGAACCGTTCGTGGATTTTGATTTGCGAGGCGACAACATTTGAAAGGATGCGCGTGCCGTCTGCCACGACAGCGGCGGCTGTTTCATCGCAACTGGATTCGATTCCCAGGACGAGCATGATGATTCATCTTAACACGCACGCGAATTTTGCATGAACGGTCAGCATGTTGGCCGGACTTGCCCATCAGCGATTCGCCGAACCACTCCCCTAGACTTTGACTGTCCCGCGCAAAAGGCGATAGACTGACCTTTTTTGAAGGCTCGATCCAAGAGTCCCCTCACGGAGATGACGATGAAAGTTCGCAAAGCTGTGTTGCCTGTGGCGGGATTGGGCACCCGGTTCCTGCCCGCGACCAAGGCCCAGCCCAAAGAGATGTTGCCGATTGTCGACAAGCCTCTGGTTCAATATGCGGTGGAAGAAGTGGCGGCTGCAGGAATTCCTTTGACCATTTTTGTAACCGGGCGCGGCAAGAGCGCCATTGAAAATCACTTTGACGTTTCTGCCGAACTCGAGCACGAACTGGCCGGGCGCGGGAAGGAGCCCTTGCGGAAACAGGTCAGGGAGATTTCGTCTTTGTGCAACGTGGTCTATCTGCGGCAGAAACATCCGAAAGGCCTGGGGCACGCGGTGTTGATGTCGCGCGACCTGGTGGATGATGAGCCCTTTGCGGTGGTGCTCTCAGACGATGTGATTGACAGCCAGGTTCCGTGTTTGAAGCAGATGACCGAAGTCTTTAATGAATTCAACGCCAGTATTCTGGCTATTGAGCGCGTACCCCGGGCGACCGTTGGAAGCTATGGGATCGTTGCCGCCGACCCGGTGCGCAACTCCAAATGGAATGGCCGGCTATTTCAGGTGAAGGACCTGATTGAAAAGCCTTCTCCGGCCGACGCACCTTCCACCATGGGGATCATCGGTCGCTACATTCTGACCCCAAGGATCTTCAGAAAGCTGGCCTCAACCCGGCGGGGTAAGGGTGGCGAAGTGCAGTTGACCGACGCCCTCAAAAGTCTGCTGAAGGATGAACCGGTCTACGGTTTTATTTTTGAAGGAAAGCGTTACGACGCCGGTGACAAACTTGGTTTTTTAAAGGCCACGGTAGAGTATGCGCTGAAAGAACCGACGATGGGCCGGCAGTTCCGAAAATATCTTAAGTCATTGAAATTATAGCGGTTGTTGGCTGACGGGCCTTTGGGAGGTAATGGTCTCCCGCTGGTTGTTCAGTGGGCATCTGGTTGAACAAGCTATGAAAGACGAACAGGCTGTCTTACGGAAGCATTTAATCTACCTGCTGCGAGGCAGCGGCGCCCACGTTGATTTTGACTCCGCCATCGCCGGTCTTCCCGCGAAGCTGCGCGGAGCCAGGCCCCAGGGGATTCCTCACACGCCCTGGCGGCTGCTGGAACACATGCGGATCGCGCAATGGGACATCCTGGAATTCAGCAGGGATCCCCATCACGTTTCTCCTGACTGGCCAGGCGGCTACTGGCCGGAGGACGACGCTCCACCCAATGCCTCGGCCTGGGCGAAATCCGTCAAGGCCTTCCGGCGTGATCTGAAGGGGATGGAACGCCTTGTTTCGAGTCCCTCGATGGATCTTTATGCGCGCATACCGCATGGCGACGGCCAGACAATTTTGCGCGAGGCCCTGCTGGTTGCAGATCACAACGCCTACCATCTGGGAGAGCTTGTGGTGGTGCGGCGTTTACTGAATGCCTGGCCGAAAGGTTAAATCGGCGGGCATCGGTGCTTACCGGAACGCGCATCTGACCCTCCGCACCGCGTCCCGACCGCGCAAACGCTTTCGATTCTGCTAATTGCTCGTGGAAGCCTTGGAGTCTGCGGGCTTGCTCTTGGCAGGGGAAGACTCGGCCGCCGCAGGCTTTGCGGAAGACCCGCCGTCAGACTTTCCTCCATTTTCGGGCGACGATTTTCGGGCGTAGTCCGTGATGTACCACCCGCTGCCTTTAAACTGAATTGCCGGAGCGGACAACAGGCGCGTCAAATCGCCTCCACACTTTTCGCAGGTTGCCAGCGGGGGATCGCTAAACTTCTGGATTTTCTCAATTCGCGAACCGCATTGTTCACATCGATACTCGTAAAGAGGCAAGGTCACCTCCTGACCATTAGGACAATCATTATAGCAATCGCGATCAGTTCCGGCAAAGTTGTTGTGCCTGGAATGCAGCCGGGAAGCTGGCGATTGCCGCTGGCATAAGGGCTCTGACCGTGGACTAAGGACCTTTATACCGAACAAGTTGTACACGCGCAGGGCAATTGGTACACTGGTGTCCGGCGTGCAGCCGCAAATACCGAAGCGAGATGATCCTCAT
>JAJYJL010000318.1 GCA_021789565.1 Acidobacteriota bacterium | reverse complement strand
GTTTGGGCAGAGCCAATCCCTGATACTTCTTGCCGTGATAAGGCACCCAATCGCCAGTGGCAAAGTATCTCCAGTCGCGCAGGTATTCCTGCCGCCAGCGCTGGAGGGATTTTGTTGTGTTCGCGCCGGGCATCAGTTCCAGATCGGTGCCATAGATAACTCGGTCCTGATACTTGATGAGGAACGCGCGCACTTTTTCGCGTGGCTGCATCATCAGGTACTGCACGCGCGCCGCCGTATCCACGGCAAAATTCGGATAGCGGTCGAAGCGCCTGGCAATCTGGTCCACGTCGGTTTCCATGCTGCCCAGGTGCGCCCCCACCACGCGCAGTCTGGGGTTCTCTGCCAGCATGTGGTCGCGCGCGGCGAGGATGGCGGCCTTCGAGGGCCACTCGGGATGCGCGTAAGCGTACTCCTGCGGATGCTCCTTGTAATAGCTGTAGTCCGGGCTTTCCGGATTGGGCGGCTGCCAGCAGGAGTCGGGCTCGGCGATGTGGGCCACCACGGTTCGATTGTGCGCGGCGATGTCCTGATAGATGGGCTCAAACGCCGGGTCGTCGGGCATCACGTACTTGCCCGCTTTGTTCTTCATCTCCATGCCCATCACTTTATAGATCTTGACGGCCACGGCGCCATTGGCAAAGTCGCCGTTGAGCTGGCGGATCGCCTTCTCTTTGAAGCCCGGCTGCTCAAAGCCGTAGGGACTGAAGGTGGTGCAGAAAGCGGCGCGGCCGCCCGTGCTCTTGCGGACTTTCAGCACGTCGCTGCGCTGCGGCTCCAAACCTTTAAAGAATGGATCGCGATCGTCAATCACGCAGATGTTCAGCATGCGCAGGTCCAGGCGCTTCGCCATGGCGGCAAACGCGGGATCGTCTTTGTAGACGTGCACGTGCACATCAAAGGGCGCCACCGCCGCGAAGCTCGCAAGATCATCTGAGGTTTTTGCGCCTTGCTGCGAGCCGGCGTCCAGCCTGTAGACATGCGTCGCCAGGATGATCATCGCCGCCACAGCCAAAGGCAGGAACACTAACTTCGATTTCCAGAATTTCATTTCGTCTCTCCCGGTTTAAGGCCTTCAAGCCTGCGCGACCGCCTTCATTTTTCTGTCCTGTAACCTGGACGCTCGCATTGTATCGCCGGCCGTCTTGCGAAGCGAGAGGTTCATTTCAACGCATGGAGCGGACGGTCCGGAAGCCGCAAAGGCTGGAGATCCGTGCCAGGTCCGGTCTTCGCTAGGCCCGGAGGGCCTGTAAATTTTTGCCCACAGTGCGTGCCGCAAGCCTGATTGTCCTTTGGCGCGAAGAAAAGATTGCAACCTGCGGCCCGCCCTGAGCATCTTGCCGTATGTGATATCTATGGGGCCGAATCAAAGTCTGAAACGGGGTGAATTGCTCTCTGCCTGGGGCAGGGTACTCAGCGGCAGGGTTCCGATATTATCAATTGAGATCACGCGGGAGTGTCCGCTGAGCTGCCCGGGATGCTACGCCTATGGAGACGCCCACCTGGGGGGCGGAGTCACGCTGAGCGAGCTGAAGGACCTGCGCGGCGACGAGCTTGTGGAGGGCATTCTGGGCATTGTGCGACGGCACAAGCCCCTTCACGTTTCCCTGGTCGGCGGCGAGCCTATGGTCCGGCTCCGCGAGCTCAGCAGAATTCTTCCGGTCTTGAGCGAGATGGGCGTGTTTACGCTGGTAGTGACGAGCGGAATTATTCCCATTCCAATCGAGTGGATGAAGCTGCCCCGGCTCCGGGTTGCGATTTCAGTGGACGGATTGCCGGAACATCACGACGTCCGGAGAAAGCCGGCGACTTATCAACGAATCCTCAGCAATGCGGAAGGCCGTGAGTTTAACGTCCACTGGGTGATCACTCGCCCCATGCTCAAGCGTGAGGGTTACCTGGAAGAATACGTAAAGTTCTGGAGCGCGCGCTCTGAAGTCAATCGCATCTGGGTCAGCGCCTATACTCCCCAAATCGGCGAGCGGAGCCCCGAGATTCTGACTCCCGCGGACCGGGCCGTTCTGTCCAGGCAATTGCCTGCCCTGGCATTACGGCATCGGAAACTCCTGTTCACAAAAGGCCTGGCACAGGCCCTTCTCCGTCCGCCCGAAAATCCGGCTGACTGCGTCTTCGCAAAGATGTCGGCCAATTATTCCGCAGACCTTGAAACCCGCGTTGAACCTTGTGTCTTTGGCGGGACGCCCGACTGCTCCCAGTGCGGTTGCGCCATCAGCACCGGTCTGCACTCAATCAGGGCCGTTAAACTGGCGGGCCCTGTAAAGATCGATCACTTCATCGCGGCCTCAGTCAATATTGGCCTCCTGATGAGCCGGCTTAGGTCCCGCGCGGCCCGCCCTTCCCGATGGAATTCCGCCGCCACCCATACAGATCGCAAAATCGAAATGGTGCAAATTCAATCCCGCGACGCCTAATAACGGTCAGGCAGATTCCTGCTCGGTTACGTGTTTGTCCGTGCCGCCCGGCATAACGCCGCTCATGTTCGTTAACAATCCCAAAACTTTCGAACGCCGGGGCTGTCGCGGCCGGGCTGTCAGCTTTCGGATCTCAACCGGCCCGCACACAAAAACAAAAGGGGACGGGCGATCGGCCCGTCCCCTCAAGTGACACGGCTGATTGCGGAGTTACCTCAGGCTCAAAGCCACTGGCATACTCTGCATCAGCGCAGGCGTCGCAGCCAGCAGTTCTTCGTAACTGCTCTGTGGTTGCCGCGCCAGGAACTTCGTGCCTCGCGGCACCGGGAAAACTAAAGTTTGATGGGTTGCGAACAGCTGGAGGGACCGTACGATCACTCGGTCGTCCGCGCGAACGCAGGCGAGTTTGTTTATCTTTGCTCTGTTTGAGTGTTGTGACAATACGCTGACGAATCCGTGCGGACCGCCATTCGCTTTGCCGGTGATTTCTACCATCTGGAGTCCTCCAATTCCTGCACTCCCGAGCTTTATAACATAATCGCCCGCCGGCAGAAAAAGCGACCCCCAATGAACATCAACGGGAAAAGTTAAGGTTCCAGTAAACCTGGATAAGGATTGAACTTGCGCCATGGCTCCGGGCGCACCCAATATTACCAGCACGAACGAAAGGCCCCACAGACACTTCAACCTTCGGATATTCCTCATTACCGCCCTCCATGTAGGATTGTGCTGCGGACCGTCAGGACACTTCCTGCCCCAATCTCAAACTTGTCCTGTTGTCGGTTTCCCGCCCCTGACGAGTATAGCGGGAGATGACGCTAAAAGCTGTAACAATTTTGAAAATATTTTCAAGGCCCGGCAAAACGCTGCACACTCCGGAGGCGTGCCCTTTGCCAAAAAACCTGCGAGCCGTTCGGGGAGAAAGGGCACGAGTTTACTCGTGCCGTCACGGGCAGCCTATAAGTTGCGGCTTTAGCCGCTGAAAACATGGTGCGGCTTTCGCGGGTGGCGCAAACGTCGCGCCCCTTGCGATGTATGCGACCCTTCTTTCGCAACATTAACGGACATCGCAACGTCGCTGAGGTAGAATGGCACGAGGGCACGGCAGAAGCATTACTAGGGCGGGAACCACCTTCACTTTCTGAACGGGTGCGGATAGCCACGGCGCCGGTCTTGTGCCGTGGGACTATTGCAGATATGGAACGGCAGTGATCGCATACATGCCGGAATACGGCACGTATCCGCCACCCGCGAAATTGAGTTCTGATGTCTGCGATCAGCGAAGCTAAGTGGGGTTGGAATGGCGCGGTGCAACCGGCACAGCGTTGTTTTTGCAGGGTAGCTGGGGTCAAACTGGCAATTGTGTTTTTTGAAGGACGAGTCGATTAGTGCAGTGGATCGGCTGCCCTGAATCGAAACAGAAACGCCTCTCTGCTCGGGATCGCAGACACTGCAAGGCGGGTATCTGCGCCACTCACCGTCGAAGGATTGCGAACGTGAGGCGCCTCGCGCGCAGTGTGCGCATTAAACCCGCAACAGTTCACCGGGAGTTCACGGGCTCGACACACAGATGAAAGAAAGGAGGTCCACTGGTTATGAGAGGCATCGAAAACGTGCTGGCCCTGGGCGCTGGAGCGCTCATGCTTTCTGGAACTTTAATTTGGGTGCAGCGGAGTGCCGGGTTTCAGCCTCCCTTTGCCGCGGGGCAAGTGTCCAGTCCGGCGAAGGGGGCAAAAACCGAAAAGCCGAAAGAATGGAAGGGCAAACTTGTGGATGCAAATTGCGTGGTCAAGGCATTGAACAGCGTGTCCGCACATGATCTTTCCAGCGCGGGTCAAGGTGTTCCCCACTTCGCGGATGGCCCCTCGCAGCCGGAACCGTCCCCCGGCGGGGGAGCACAACAGGCGCCGGCGCCGTCCGTCATGACCTGTCCGGGTTTGGGATGCATGACGCCGGACGGCAAGACCGGACCCTATCCCATGCGGGGTGGCTTGGGGGGGCCCATGGGGTCCACAACAACCGAGGATTCAGGCAGGAGGCCCGATTTAGAAGCCCGGATGCGCCGTGCCGCGTTGATCGAAGATGCCATCAAGAGATGCGCAGCGTCCGAATCAACCTCTGAATTCGGCCTCGCCCTTTCGAGTGGCCGGCTGATCGAGTTCGACCAGGACGGCAACAGCAAAGCCAGCCAAGCTTTCAAACTTGCCGAGTTACGGCCCGGCAAGCCTGCGAAAGCGACTGTAGAAGGCATTGAGGAGAGCAGCGGATCGGTTCACGTGATGTCCGTGAAGATTAAAGGCAAACACAAGTAATAACACTTAGCGGCTTGCGCAGAGTTGTTTTGTAACTCTGCGGTTTTTGGTTTCGCAAATGATCTCGCATCGCGTATCAAATGGCCTGACAACGGCGCACCGATTGTTGGCGGGGCCCGGTTCACCTGGGAAAAAGCCGCAGAGTAATGCGCTCCGCGCCAACTGTACGCTGCCTGCTATCCGCTTCCTTATTCGCAGGCACCTTGAGATGTCAGTTTCATTACAGCACAGGGATATCCTTGACCCCGCTACCGTCCACCGACGCCGAGATCTGAAGCAACGCTCCCGCCATTTTCTGCATTGAGCTAACCAACCGCCCCGCCGGACGCGAAGCCGGGCCGATCGCAGAGATGAAGCCTTCATGTAATCCGGCCGTCCACTCCCGCGTCCCCAGGTTCTGGGCGCGTGGCGCCGGGCTGAAGCGCCGCTGGGCGCCACCCGGCAGCACCCGGAACACTGGCCCATTTATGTAGGCTAGTTTCGAGGTCCTGAACCCCTCAAATGGGACGTTTGGGACGTTTAAAACGCAAAATCTTCAAAAATATAATCTATTGATAATAAATAAGTTATTTAATAATTCCGGTGCCTATTCGCGGAATTCTTGCGGGAACCGTTCCTTTTCTGAACAGCGAGTAAAATTTACCTCTGCCCTCTTTTCTCCGCCATCACTCCGCGCCCGGCCGCCCGCCCGGCGGACTCCGCAGGCTTCTCCGGCAGCGCGAAGGCCATCAGCCGGTCGGCCGACGTCATGATGACGTACTGGTGCCCGTCGAGCATATAAGTCATGGGCCCGCTGTCCATGCGGCCGCCGGCGTTCACATGCCACAGGGTCTTGCCGGTTGCAGGATCGAGCGCCAGCAGGTTGCCGGCACTGTCAGCCGTGAACAGCAGGTGGCCCGCGGTCGAGAGGTTGCCCGCAGCAGAACCGCCGTGGCCGAGCTCATGAGTCCAGGCGATCTTGCCGGTCTTGTAGTTGATGGCGCGCGTTGCCGAATCCGCCCAAAGCCCGCGGTCGCGCCCGCCCCAGCCCTCGGCCTTGCCGCGTGCTGTCAGGTAATAGATGCTGAAGGTCCGCGTCGCCGTAACGTAGAAGAGACCCGTCTGCGGATCGTAGCTGGGAGCCATCCAGTTGGTACCGCCTTCACTTGCAGGCTCTACCAGAGCGCCGTCAGGCGAAGGAGCCGTGTGTGGTTTGGGGATGGGATGGCCTTCGGCATCGGTCGTGTCAGACCACGTCTCATCGATAAACGGCGCGGTCAGCAGATGCTTGCCGTTGGTGCGGTCGAGCAGGAAAAAGAAGCTGTTGCGCGCGGCCTGCGCCAGAAGGTGCATCGGCTTGCCATTGAACTCGCCGTCAAAGATGACCGGCGTTTCCACGTTGTCCCAGTCGTGCACGTCGTGCGGCGAAGCCTGATAATACCAGACCATCTTGCCGGTGTCGGGATTGAGCGCCACGATGGAGCAGGTGTAGAGGTTCGCGCCAGGACGCGCGCTGCCCACAAGCACCGGATTGGGATTCCCCGTGCCCCAGTAGAGCAGGTTGAGCTCGGGATCGTACGTACCCGTCATCCACGTCATGCCGCCGCCGTGCCGCATGGCATCAACGTCAGGCCAGGTGTTGGCGCCCGGCTCGCCGGGCATCGGTTCAACGTACCAGCGCCACTGCAGTTTGCCCGTGGCCGGATCGATCGAATCGAGAAAGCCGGGAATGTCGGTCACATCGCCTGAAACGCCGACGATCACGTGGTCGCGAATGACCAGCGGCGACATCGTTGCAAAGTACTTGAGGCCGGCGTCGGCGAGTCTGGTAATCCAGATCACCCTGCCGTCTTTGGCGTTCAGGCAGACGAGTCGCGCATCCGGCGTAGTGAAGTAAAGTCGGTCATGCCACATTCCAACGCCGCGATTGCCGATGTGGTCGCCTTCGGACTGGCGGTAGTAGTGCCAGATCTCGCGGCCTGTCCTTGCGTCAACCGCCCAAACGTTATCCGGCACGCTGAAGTAGAGAATGCCGTTCACTTCCAGCGGAGTTGACTTGATGGCCTGGGTCCCGGTCGCAAAAAGCCAGGCCAGCGTCAGCGAGTTGACGTTCGACGAGTTGATCTGATCAAGAGGACTAAAGCGGCGCCCAGAGTAGTCGCCGTTATAGGTTGGCCAGAACGTGGTCGGCGGCTCCAGCAGAGCATTGGTCGGCAGGCCCTGCGCCTGTACAGCAATTGCAGAGAGCATCAGGCAGCAGGCTGCCATCAGCGCGCAGCCGAAGACCCGATCCGCCAGCAGGGCCCTGAAATTTCCTGGACGGGAGCAGTTACCGTTTGTCATCAACAACGTCCTCATTTCAATGTTTCCATGTAGGCAAACAGATTGTGAACGTCTGCCTGCGTCAGTTTGTCCAGCAGCATGCGATGCGCGGCAAGCGGGTCATGAACGCTCACCTTCACCTGATCGAGCGGAAAAGAACGATACCACCCTGAGGAATCACGCAGCGCCACATTGAATTCATCCAGATGCACCAGCGGTCCCTCGATGGTCTGGCCGGAGGGCAGCGTCACGGTGACGGTTCGCTGCTTGTTGCCCTGGGGATAGAGCATTCGCGTTTCAAGTTCCAGCGGCTCATACCTGGAGGCAACGTGCGCCAGGTCACCTGCAGGAGAATGGCAGCTCTTGCACCCGCCGGCGCCGTTGAAAAAGGCCTTGCCCTCGGCGGCGTTGCCCGTCAGCAGCCACTTCAACGCATAATCTTTCGGCACGCTTGCGGACGCCAGCCCCTGCAACTGCTGGTAGTGCAAGAAGGCGGCGATGTCGGTAATTTGCGTGTCGCTCAGATGGAGCGGCGGCATGCCTTTGCCGGGCCTTCCATTCAGAATGACCGGGCCGATCAGGTTTCCGCCTTTATCGTGCGCCACCAGCGCCGAGCGAACCAGGTCCGGGCCCCGCCCGCCGGTGGCGTCTTCGCCGTGGCAGAAACCACAGTTCCCTTCAAAGGTCTTTTGGCCTTGCTCGACCGCCGGCGTAGGCTTTAACTCCTCAGCTCTGCGGCGATGCCTCGCCGCCCGCGCAGGGTTTTCCTGCGCCAAAGCAGGAATAGCCGCCAGGATGAAGGCAACGAAAAGGAGCACGGAAGCCA
>JAJYJL010000317.1 GCA_021789565.1 Acidobacteriota bacterium | reverse complement strand
CATGTAGCGCCGGTTGTAGGCCTCCTGCACCTCGGCCGGCGTCACCGAAACGCCGTCGGACACGACCGCCTGGATCTTCTGGAGCAGCAGACTCTGGCGGATCTGGTCCTCGAACTCCTGGGTGGTAACGCCCATCTCCTGGCTGACAAAGTTCTGGTATTGCGCCATGCCGACAAACTTGCCGTTGGGATAGAGCCATGGCATCTTTTCGAGTGCGGCCATCAGCTCCTGGCGGGAAACCTCCAGGCCCATCTTTTTGGCCTGCATCGCCATCGCCCTGTTCAGGACCATGCTATCCAGCATGGTGCCGGCAATCATGGGAACCATGTGAGAATTGCTTTCAGATTGGGAATTGCGTAACCAGCCATCAATTTGGGTCCTGAGGTCCTGCATGGTGATTTGAGTTCCGCCGACGCTGGCCAGGACGTCGGCCGAACCCTGGGTCGTGTTCCCGCCGCCCAGCGGCGTGAACATTATGACCATGCTGAGAGAAACGATGCCGAGAAAGAACACCAGCAGGTATTTCTTCACCTTCTCCCGGTGTTTTTTAAAGAGTCTGAACATTATTGCTCCGGACGTTTAGTGTCGATCTTAATCATTATATGTCAGCCCGTAAGGGCGAACAACTGAAAGGAATGGGCAGATCGAAGGGGAACGGGTTGAGAGCGGAAACAGCTTCCAAGCTCAGGGAAACTGCTTGACCCAGCTTGCCCTTTGGTCAAGAATGCTCTAGGGTGTTGGCCGGATGGCTGGAAAATCAAGGGTACCAGGCCCCGAGCAAGGACGTAAAGTCGAGGTCGAATGGACAACTATCAGTTATCGCACCATCGTTTTTTATGCTGTTCTGGGCCTTTTTGCATTGAGTTTTATCCTTTATCTCATTGCTCCTAACTATTTTGCCCGGAAGGCCCGGGAGGCACTCCACTCGCTGACGGCGGGAGTGGTTGATAACAGCCCGGCCAGCGTGGCGCCTTCGAAACGTGACGCGCACTTTGTGAATCTGGACGGGACAGTTCGAGTCAAAAAGGCGCAGTCTCCGCAATGGGTGCAGGCCAATTACAATACCAACCTTGTGACCGGAGACTTTATTCAGACGGGCAGCGACGGGGTGGCCAGAATTATTTTCGCGGACGGAACCAATTACGTGATTAAACCGGACTCCCTGATCGCGGTGGAGGAAAGCGGTGAAGACCCGGTGACCAGGGCGACACGCGTGGCCGTGCAGGTGACCTCCGGGACCGTGGACCTTTCCACCGGAAAATTTGAAGTTCCGGGCTCCACTTCCAAGGTGGCCTTTGCGGACGCGATGGCCAACCTGGGTGAGGAAAGCCGGGCCGTGGTGCAGAACGATCCCAGGCGGAACATCCACCAGATGACCATGGACCAGGGCGATGCCCGGGTCACTCGCGGATCGACGACGGTCCAGCTGGGGCAGTATGAAAAGGTCACCTTCTCTTCCAGCCAGGCGGGACTGGTTCGTGAAAGGGTGATTGCGCCTCCGGGGCTGGTATCACCCGCCAACATGGCCCTGAATGTGGTGCGGACCCCCCGGACCACCGCGATCGAATTCAAATGGTCGGCGGTGGAGGGGGCCAGAGGTTACGTCCTGGAGGTTTCGCCATCCGGCATGTTCTCAAACCTTGTGGTGAACCGGAAAGTGGAGGGCACTTCAACAGAAGTGTCCGGACTTGACGAAGGGGTTTACTATTGGCTAGTGAAGTCGATTGACGGGAATGGGAATGAAAGCCAGCCCTCCATGCCCAATCGGTTCGATCTTGTTCAGCAGATTTCAGAAAACCACCAGGCGTTTCTTGAAATCACGAACATCACCCAGCACGGGCGCGTTGTGGAAGTGGTGGGCCGCACGGAACCGGGTTCCACAGTGATCATTAACAATCAGCAGGTTTTTAATATTGCGGCGGATGGCACGTTCCGGCACTTTACGTCTCCGCTTCCCAGAAAAGGCTCAAACCAAATCACCATCACGGCGCAGGACCGGAAGGGCAACACCAAGACCATCCGCAAAACGGTGGTGATCGAGTAGTATAACCAGACAGGCATTCGTTTGCAGAAAGGGATTCGTTAAAGGAATGAGTTTTCGTTCTCTCTTCAGTGTTTTTTCGTCAGACCTCGCCATCGATCTCGGCACGGCCAACACCCTGGTTTACGCCAAGGGCAAAGGCGTCATTGTCAACGAGCCCTCGATTGTGGCCATCAACAAACTGCACGGCGACATCGAGGCCGTGGGGCGCGAAGCCAAGGAGATGCTGGGCCGCACGCCCGGCAACATTGTGGCCATCCGTCCCTTGAAAGACGGCGTCATCGCCGACTTCAAGGTGACGGAAAAGATGCTGAATTACTTTATCCAGAAGGCCCATAACCGCAAGATGTTCGTCCATCCGCGCATCGTGATCGGAGTGCCGTCGGAAATCACCCAGGTGGAAAAGCGGGCGGTGCAGGATTCGGCATTCCGGGCCAAGGCCAGCGAGGTCTACCTGGTGGAACAGGCCATGATGGCCGCCATCGGCTCCGGGCTGCCCATTACCGAACCCTCCGGAAGCATGATTGTCGACATCGGCGGGGGCACCACGGACATCGCCGTGATTTCGCTTTCGGGCATTGTTTACAGCCGCTCCGTGCGGGTGGCCGGGAACGAGATGGATGAGGCCATCACCGCCTATCTGAAGCGCCGGTACAACCTGCTGGTGGGCGAAAGGACGGCCGAGCAAATCAAAATGGAAGTCGGCTCCGCGTATCCCCTTGAAAAACCGCAAACCATGGAAATCAAGGGCCGGCACCTGCTGGAAGGCGTTCCCAAAACCATCACTATTGACGATTCTGAAATCCGGGACGCCCTTTCAGAATGCGTTGCCACCATCATCAACGCCATCCGCGTGGCGCTGGAGCGCACGCCGCCGGAACTCTCGGCGGACATTTCGGACCGCGGCATTGTCCTCACGGGCGGAGGCGCCCTGCTGAAAAATCTGGACAAGCGCATCCGCGAGGAAACCGGACTGCCCGTCTCCATTGCCGAAGACCCGCTGGCTTCCGTGGTGCTGGGCACGGGGCGGATGTTAACAGACTTTAACCTGCTGCGCCGGGTTGCTATAGAATAGAAGGCCCTCCGCGCCGGGCGGATGGGCGCCTCCGGGTCTGGAGGCGCCTGGCCTGTTCCTGGCGCGCAGAACATGCCGGGGATGGGCTCGAAGAGTCGGCTGGACGCTCCTGCATGTTGCGCTGCCGCGGTGGGCGGAAAACCGGAGGGGCGCGGAACCGCAGGCAAGGGACTCCGGTAGTCCCGAGGCGGCCCTCAGCAAACCGGCAGAACTCAAATTGAAGCGGCTTGCGTTGAAACGAACTGCCTTCACCCAATTCGAAGAGAACACCTGGCTGCCGGGGATTGTGGCCCGGCACACGTCCTTTTTCGTGCTGCTGGGCGTGCTGTTCGGCCAGCTCCTGCTTCTCTCCATCCAGGTAACCCGAAACCAGAACGTCAGGCTCATCAACGTCTGGGCCGCCGAAATGTTTGGTCCTTTTGAGAGGGCTTTCCACGGCGCTATCGACAGCACCGCGCAAGCCTGGGTTTCAATTCACGAACTGTGGTCGTTCGGGGAGGCTAATAAGAACCTGGGGGCGGAACTGGTTCTGGCCCGGGCTCAGATCCAGCAGCTTTCAGAAAAGGCTGCCGAGCTGGAGCGCCTGAAAGCTCTGCTGCAATTCAAAGAACAATCACCTTATCAGAGCATCGCGGCGCAGGTGATTGCCTCAAGCCCTCAGGAGGGTTTCACCACGCTCGTCATCGATCGCGGCCGGGATGCAGGGGTGGAGCCTGACATGCCCGTCATTACACCTGAAGGCGTGGTGGGAAAGATTGCATCGGCCTATGCCCACACGGCACAAGTGCTGGTGATTACGGACCCCACCTGTGGAGTGGGCTGCCTGTTGGAGAAAAGCCGCATCCAGGGAATTTTGAAGGGCGGCGGGCGGGAACAGTGCGAGCTGCATTATGTGATGGATGACCAGAAAGTGCCCGCCGGAGAAGCTGTCATCACCTCCGGCCTGGACCAGGTTTATCCCAAGGGGTTGCTGGTGGGGCATGTGGTGCAGTCCGAGGAAGGCAACATTTACCGGCGGATTATCGTAAAGCCCGCGGCCCCCCTGAACCGGCTGGAGAACGTTCTGGTTCTTTTCAAGTCCACCTCGACGCAGGAACAAGCAGCACGTCACCCGTCCCGTTGAGGGCTGGCCGGGTTTGTCTGTTTAACCCCAAAAGTTCGCTGGTTGTGGCGGAGAGGCTTTCCGCACCCACGGCCCAACTGCCGGCGCAGAAGCAATCCATCGAGGGTGGACCATTGGACGTCTATCGCCATCGACCAAAAGAGGCCTTCCGCACCCACCCTGCAGTGCTGTTGCTGATCGTTTTTGCCAGCGTGCTGCTGGAGGTCACGCTCCCTCCCACCCTGCCGGTCGCGCATCTTTTCCAGCTCCCGCTGCTGGTGACCATCTATTTCTCGATGATCCGCGAGAATAAGATCTTCGGTACGGCATTCGGAATGAGCGTGGGGCTGCTGGAAGACGCCTTGTCACATGGCTACCTTGGTCAGATGGGCATGGCGAAGGCGCTGATAGGATACCTTGCGGCGACAGCCGGCCTGAAGTTTGAATTTGACAATCTTCTGGTCCGGGGGCTGCTGATTGGCTCGCTCGTCATCATCCACAACATCTTCAGCTATCTTCTTATTCACCAATTACTTGGACTTCCTACCCCCTTCGATCCGACACACTTTATGGCCACCGTAGTGGTGAATGTGGCGCTGGGTTTGATTTTGTTTCTGCTGTTCGACCGCCTGAAGAAGCGGGCCTGAAGGCCTGGCCCCCGCGCCATCCTGGACATCCACGCCGCCCGCGCGGCGTGAACCGCCAGCCCCGTGCTGAGGGCTGCGGCGGAACAGACAATAATTTCTTTATCTTGCGAATCATAGTGTGCTATGGTTTGAGGTTAACGGGAGGGGAAATTTTGTGATCCTCTGGGGTGCGGTGGCCTTCAAGCCGCTGCTGGTTCGCCGCAGAGGAGGCGGGGTGCTGTTGTCGCTGAACGGCGCCCGGCGAAAGTTCAGTCGGAATGCAGGTTCGATTCCCGGAGGACGAGCGGTTCCCGTCCTGGAAGATCACCTTCCTGGAATATTGTGTAGCGGCGGTCTTTATTGGGCTGCTGGTGGGTTACTGGCGCCTGCAGATCCAACAGCACAGCCGATTGCTGGAGCAGGCGGAGCACAACCGCATTCGGGAGCTTCCCATTATCGCCCCGCGAGGCCGGATTCTTGACCGGCACGGCCGCGTTCTGGTCGATAATTTCCCTTCTTTTACCATCCTGCTGAACCGCGACAATGCTTCGCAGTTAAGCGACACTCACCTCGAAAAAATCGCCAATGCGCTGGAGCTTGATCCTGCCGACGTGCGGGACATGATCAAGCGCGCAGCGAATTTGCCGCGGTATCAGCCCGTGGTACTGAAGCAGGCAGCCTCGCTGCAAGACGTCGCTTTTATTGACGCACACCGGGCCGAGTTCCCCGAAATCGACATCATCCAGTCCCAGCAGCGCTTTTACCCCAAGCACGGCGTTGGCGCAGCGGTGCTGGGTTACGTGGGAGAAGTATCGCAGGCAGACCTGGCCAGGTCCGGCTCCAATTACCGTCCCGGAGATCTCGTCGGAAAATTCGGCATCGAGAAGGAGTACAACTCGGTGCTGCGCGGGCGTGACGGAATGAAGCGGGTGGTGGTGAACAGTCGCGGCCAGGAAGTGGGGACTCTCGGCACGGTGAACGCGCTGCCGGGCCACGATCTGAGGCTGACCCTGGATTTGAATTTGCAACTGAGCGCCGAAGCCGCCATGGGAGACAAACCCGGGGCGGTGGTGGCGCTCGATCCGCGCACGGGTGAAGTGCTGGCCATGGTCAGCCATCCCACGTTCGACCCCAATGACTTCACCCACCATATCTCCGTCAAAACCTGGCGGGAGCTCACAACAAATCCCCTGCATCCGCTGATGAACAAAGCCATCCAGGCGCAACTGGCTCCGGGCTCGATTTTCAAGATCATCACGGGCGCGGCAGCGCTGGAAACGGGGATCATCAAGCCGGATTTCACCATCGAATGCCACGGCCAGGTCACCATTTATGGGCACACCTTCCACGACTGGCACGTGCATGGGCAGGTGGATTTCCACAAAGCCATCGTCTACTCCTGCGATGATTACTTCTATACCCTGGGCAAGATGCTGGGCATCCAGAAGATCGATTTCTTTGCCGACCATCTGGGGCTGGGGCGCCGGACCGGGATTGATCTGCCGGACGAGGATTCCGGGCTGGTTCCCTCGCCGAAATGGGTCAGAAAGGTTTATCACAGGCAGTGGTGGCCGGGGGAAACGATCTCCGTGGCGATCGGCCAGGGAGCCGTCCAGGTAACGCCTCTGCAGGTGGCCTATGCCATCGGAGGAATCGCTTCCGGCGGCACCCTCGTCCGGCCACATCTGGCGTTCAGGTCGGAACTGGAGGAAATGGGATTCGACCCGTCGGCCGATTCCACCATCCGCTTTCCGCTTCGCGAGAGCACCGTGCAGGCTGTGACCAACGGAATGTGGGGGGTGGTGAATGAGGCGGGCGGAACCGGAGCCGGCGCCCGGTGCCAGGGGTTAAATGTGGCCGGCAAGACGGGAACGGCCCAGGTGGTGAGTACGAGCCTTCACGATGCCTCCCGGAATGCAATCTACAGGAACAACGCCTGGTTTGTGGGTTATTCACCTTCGCCCAATCCTGATATTGCCGTTGCCGTGCTGGTGATGCAAGGCCAGCACTCTTCGGTGGCCGCTCCCATCGTGGGAGACGTCATCAAGGCCTATTATCAGGAAAAAGGGAGCAGCCAGACTCCGCCCCAGTTGGTAAGCCAGGCGACCCCCAGGGCAAAGCCTGAAGCCACGGTGTCCGATCCCAGAGATGGTTTTTAAGCAATGAGGAATTCACTGCATTTTCATGATTTTGACTGGGTCCTGTTCGGGCTGGCGCTCGCCATTGCCGGTATCGGACTTCTCGAAATCTACAGCACCACCACCCAGACGGCCCTTGCCGGGCAGTTCAAAAAGCAGATCTACTGGATACTGCTGGGTTGCGTTCTGACGTTCATCGTGAGCCAGATGGACTATCACATGTTTTTGGTCCATACTCCGTGGCTTTATCTTCTCAGCATTCTGGCCCTGATCGCTGCACTGGTGGTGGGGCCACGCCTGGCCGGGACCCACCGCTGGCTGCAGGTGGGTGGGTTCACTTTACAAGTGTCAGAACTGGTTAAGTTGGTTATAATACTAGCGGTGGCGGCCACGTTCGCGAAAAGGCGAAACAGGGCCTTCACTTGGGGAGAATTGGCCAAGCTGGGCCTCCTGGCCGGGGTGCCGGGAATCCTGGTGGCAATCGAACCCGACCTGGGGACCGCTCTGACTTTTCTGCCCATTGTGGCAGTAGGGGCATTTCTGGCGGGTATCCGGCGTCGGCAGATCATGGTTTTGGGACTGATAGGACTGTTGGCGTTTCCGGCAGGCTGGTTTTTGTTACGCCCGTATCAGCGCCAGCGGCTTGAAGCTTTTGTTCATCCCAAGCAGAATACCCAAGGCTCCAGCTATCAAGTCACCCAGACGAAGATCGCCATTGGCTCGGGTGGCCTGTTGGGGAGAGGGCTGGGCAACGGCACACAAAGCCAGTTGGGGTTCATCCCGGTATCCCACGCAGATGCCATCTTTGCGGCGTTTGCCGAAGAGCGTGGTTTTATCGGCACGCTGGTGGTTTTTGTGTTGTATGTTATTCTCCTTTTGCGTTTGCTTGAAGGCGCAAAGACAGCGGCCAGATC
>JAJYJL010000316.1 GCA_021789565.1 Acidobacteriota bacterium | reverse complement strand
AGATATCGACAGCATGACTGCACACACCAGCACCTGGAAACCGAGCAGGACCCAGAGCATACTAGGGCTGCCCCACCCGTCCGGCTGGCCTGCCACATTGAAATGGACCGGAATGCGCGACGGCAAATTGGGAAGACTGGTTTGGATCAGGAAGTAAGAGTAGAGCGCCAGGGCCGCAGCAACGATCTTCGACATCGGACTGCCTCCGGCCCCATTATACACACACTACCGCACCGGCAAGAAACCACCCGGCACCCCGCATGGTCATCATGCAAATGAAGTTTCAGGAAGCTGTCGAATACGGAACAATCCCCTTGGGTCGAGCAAGCGGTTTCAGTTTTTTGCCCGAAGCGCGGTGCGCATCGCCGCGCGAACTCGACTGCCACCGCTGGGCAAGCTTATCCGCCGGGATGCCGGTGTTTGCCGAAAGCACCTGGAGCGAATCCACCTGGTCCAGCCTCACCACTTGAGCCAAACGTTCACTTTCGTTCTTCGATTTCATGCCAATCACATTAATATGCCCGCAAAGGATCTGTCAATCAGCATGCAGCCTGCAGATTTTACGCCGCCTTTTCCGGTGAAGAATTCCCGCCACATACTTCAGATGGAGAAACGCGCACATCTCTGCATGCGGTGGTCTGCTTGCCGGGAAAAACCGGGCGCATCCCCCAGACTCGACTTTCTGCGTCCAAGCCTCCCTTGAAAAACGAAAGCCCGCGGCCAGATCACACAGGCCGCGGGCTTGCACCTGGCAAGGCACGCACTTACGATGCAACTCGCAGATTGTTCGTCAATCCGAAATAAGTCGTCGCAAAACGGGCATCAATAGCAGCCTTCATCCGCTCCAGCTTGCTGCCTACGGCGCCGTAGAGAGTAACATTCCCGTTGTCCACAACAATATGGATGGGCGGGTTCGCCTGGTTGCCGTAGTTTACAAAGAGGGGGTCGCCATAGATTCTCTCCGCAATCTCTTCGCGGATGTTGTCATCGAATAAAGAGGTCGGCAACACCTGGATGTTGTTCTGCACATAAGACACACCCTTGATGCTGGCCATGATGTTGCCCAGGTCTGATTTCTTGAAAGGCTGCGTGACCTGGCCACCCAGAATCAGCCGGTTGCCCTGCGTCCGCAGAGTAATGTGATCGAAGATCGTGTAGAACGGATAGGTGAGCACGTCATAGCGCGCCTTTTTCAGAATCTGCTGTTGGCTCGTATCCTCCGTGTTCACCTGAATCTTGTTTATCACACCGATCACACCGTGCTGGTGACGGGCGGCGTGCACCGCGCGCATCTCCTGCCCGTAGCTGTCAACCGTACCAGTCAGCGTCACAACGCCGTTCTTGACCTGCGCATTTACCTGACCGTGCTTAAAAATGCCGGCATGATAAAGGCGGCCCTGAACGCCCGCCATGATTTCAGCGTTGGAGGGCCCCACGTCCGCTCTTCCGACGGCCGGAACCAGCAAAACCAGCAATGAAATCAACGCGAGACAACCCGCAATTGAAAAGGATTTTTGAAAGAATTTCGAATTACACAATTCCCCCTTGGTCATCGCTAGTTACCTCTCTTTCTGTGGTGTGCGCCCGATTTCTTCGCTCACCACCATACATCCTATTAGACGCAAAAAGGAGGCAAAGCGTTTCTTGACGTTCTGTCAAATTAAATAAACGTTTAAATAAGTGATAGGCAATGAGTCTATTCATTCAAGGCTGGGCTCCAATGTGCCGTAGAATGAAACACAGGTGAATGAATGGCAGTTGAAGCCCAATCCGGCAGATTCTTAAGCAGATGCCAATCGGCGGCTCGCGGCTGGCTTGCCGCGATTGACCGCGCAGCCTGGCGGCGTTTTTTCCTAGCGCTTTTCGGCCTGACGGTGGGGCTTTTTCTGGCGTTATACGCCACTGCGCTCAGCCAGTCCGGGCGCTACAGGCTGGCGGCGGTGGTCGCTGGTTTCTCACTGCTGCTTACAGCCCTTGTGGCTGTCCGAACTGTTCCCGCGCTTGCCCGCAGGACCGCGCTTCGCCGCTGGATAGTAAGAATCGATTATGAATTCACGCGCGAAGGCGCGGTTTACCTGGGCGTGATCATGGTCATCACGGTGGCGGCCCTGAACACTGGCAACAACCTGCTCTTCATCATTCTCGCTTGCCTGCTTGCCGCCATGCTGGCTTCCGGAATCCTCTCCTGGATCGTCCTGCAAGGGCTGGAAATCGATATTGCGCTTCCCGATCATGTTTTCGCCGAACAGCCAGTGCTTGCGCGGCTGCGGCTGGAGAACCGCAAGGACTTCCTCCCCACTTTTTCCGTCACACTCTCCGGTGCCGCACCTCGTAACAGGAAATTCAAAAAGAAGACTGTGCCGCCCGCCCCCGCCATCCTCACCCGGAGCCTTTACTACCCATATATCCCGCACCGCTCTTCGGCACAGCAGGATGTCGAGCTTGTGTTTCCACGGCGCGGCAGCTATCTGCAGGAAAGCCTCCGGGTCAGCACCCGTTTCCCCTTCGGTTTTGTTCGCAAGACGAGGAGCGTTCCGTGTGACCGCCAGGTGCTGGTGCTGCCCAACGTCCAGCCTACGGAGAAGTTCTTTTCGGTCCTTCCTCAACTCGGCAGTGAAATGGACAGCTACCTGAAAGGGCTCAGCCACGACCTCTACGCCATCCGCGACTACCAGCAGAGCGACTCCGCGCGCCACGTCGACTGGAAGGCTACGGCCAGAGTGCAACAACTGAAAGTGCGCGAATTCACGCGCGAAGATGACCCACGCCTGCGCTTGGTTCTTGACAATCGGGTGCCCGACACCCTGTCACGAACCCTCGAACAGTTTGAGAAAGCCGTAACACTCTGCGCATGTCTTGCCTGGTATTTTTATGAGGCCGGAACAAACCTGGGCTTTGCCACGGAAGACTTTGAAACGCCTGTGTCACCCGCGGGCCAGGTCCTCTACCCCATTCTCGAAAAACTTGCCTTGATTGAGCCTGCGCCTGCGGCCGCCGCCTCGCCGAAGGGCTTTGCTGGGCACACGTCCCGTCAGGAGCAGGCCTTTCAAATCATCCTGACCTGCCAGCCGCCCGAATCGTTTCCCGTTGACCAGCGTCGGTCGTCCCATTTTGTGATGATGGATTCAATCTGAGAATGCGGGATGCCTGCCGCGCCGCGCAAGGTCTTCCTGCTGCAGATTCAGCAATCGCAACTCAGCCAGGTTCTCCTGGCGCAAGCGCGCAAATTCATCCAACAACTGCCCCAGTTGTTTGCCCTCTTTTTCATGCACGTATCCCAGACGGTCAAAGGGCTCAAACGTCTTCGCTTCGCCGGACTTCAGCACGCCCTTCGCGCGCGGCATCCAGTCTGTGCGCTCGATGTGAACCAGATGAGCGACGATGTCGCACGCGCTCCAGGTGTTTGTGCCTTCATTGCTGTGCGTCCACGCTTGCGGCTAATCGCGCAGAAGCGCACCAAGCGTTGCAGGCATCCGCTCAAGAAGAGAAATCGTCTGCTCCAGATTGTGCTCCACCATTTCACTCATTCTCCGAAAGCGTCGCTTTACATCAAACGCTGCTTGGCCAGCACGATGGCCCCCAACGCGCCCGCGTTGTCGCCCAGCCGTCCCGGCAGAATCCTGACCCTGTCGCGGTCCGCAGGACGCAGGAAATACTCGTAGGCCGTTTCGCGAATCGGATCGACGTAGGAGTCCTTCAGCCTTTCGGCGATTCCCCCGCCGATCACCACGCATTCGGGGTCCAGCAGGTTCACGGCATTCGAGGCCAGAATTCCCAGGTAGAACTGCGCGCGTGACATCACCTCCCGCATCACCGGATCGTTCTTCTTCAGGGCCGCTGCAATGATGCTGCTGGTCATGCGCTCCTTGTTTTTCTTCTTCATGATTTTCAGCACATTGCTGTTTCGGCCCGATTTGATCGCCCCGCGCACGTCACGCTCCATGGCCGTGCGGCTGGCCAGCGCTTCTGCGCAACCGCGACGGCCGCACCCGCACAGGGGGCCGTCAACCACCAGGACGGTATGGCCGATCTCGCCCGCACCTCCGCGGCTGCCTTCATAAAGCTTGCCGTCCAGGATCAACGCGCCGCCGATTCCGGTGCCGACAAAGATGCCCACCACATTTTTCACGCCGCGACCGGCGCCCAATGCGTGCTCACCCACCAGACCCACGTTGACGTCGTTCTCCACAAAAACCGGAACGCGCAAAAGCTGTCGAAGCTCCGATCGCAGCGGAACGCGCCTCCAGCCCAGGTTCGGCGCTTCCTCAACAATGCCGCGCGAACGGTCAATCGGCCCTGGCGCGCCCACGCTCACCGCCCGCACTCGCGACCGACTGATACCTACATCCTTAAGCGTACTCTCCACCAGCGCCGCAATCCGGTGGATCAAACGGCCCGGACCGCCGGTCGTGAGGGTCCGGACTTTCTTTACGCCGAGGATCTTGTATTCATCATCAGCCACCAGCGATCTCAGGCTCGTGCCGCCCATATCCACCCCGACGTAGCAAACGCCTGTTTTTGTCATCGTTCCGCCTATGTGCTGGTCTTCCTAATCCTCCGCAAAAGTGTACCGCACCTGCGTCGTACTGCGGAAGATAAGTTCTGGCTTGCAGAAGGAACCATCACCTGACTTACCGCGCTCCCTACCTTCTGGCAGTGGTATGGCGGTTCCATTGTTGGCTAGTCAGCCGCTTCTTAAACGTCGCCGAGAGAATTCGATCTATAATTGAATTTTGCGTTTCACAAGGCGGTCACAGTTCCTTCTGCGCGGTAAAGTATCGATGCATATTCCTGACGGATACCTCAGTCCTGCCACCTGTGCGGCCCTTTACGGCGGCGCAGCGCCTTTCTGGTACGTGGCCCTGCGCAAGACGCGCAAGCTTCTGCTGACGCGCATGGTACCGCTGATCTCTGTCGTTGCGGCGTTTTCGTTTGTGATCATGATGTTCAACATTCCGATTCCGGGCGGCACCACGGCGCACCCGCTCGGAGTCGGCATCGCCGGCATCGTGCTCGGGCCATGGGCGTCGATTCTGGCGCTTTCAACGGCTCTCTTTATTCAGGCTTTGTTTTTTGGCGACGGCGGCATCACGGCACTGGGAGCCAACTGCTTCAACATGGCAATTGTGGGATCTCTCATCGCCTGGCTGGTCTATCGCGCGGTTGCTGGCCGGTCTGCGATCACATCGTCCCGGCGTGTTGTTGCAGCGGCGCTGGCCGGGTATTTGGCCATCAACGGAGCAGCCCTCTGCGCCGCCATTGAGCTGGGCATTCAGCCGGACTTTTTCAAGAGCGCGTCGGGAGCGCCGCTTTACGCGCCCTACCCGCTCGGCATCGCCATCCCCGCGATTATGATCGGGCATCTCACGTTTGCCGGACTGGCCGAGTTGGTAGTGACGGGTGGAGTGGTGGCTTACCTGCAGCGCGCAAATCCTTCCCTGCTCCGCCTTACGACTCATGGCGTTCCGCTGCCGCAAGAAGAAGCGCAGCAAACGGCGATGACCGGCTGGCGGGCTGCCAGGCCGTTGTGGACGGCCATTGGTCTGCTGATGGTGCTGGCGCCGCTGGGCTTGCTTGCGGCGGGAAAGGCCTGGGGCGAATGGAACGTCCACGATTTTGCCGACCCGGCCGCGCGGCAGCAGATGGCGGCGGCTTCAAGGAACGTCTCACCCCCGGCCGTGGCTCCGAGCGGACTGGAGCGGCTTTCAGGCATCTGGACTGCGCCCTTCCCTGATTACTCGCCGCCCTTCATGCGCAGCGCGGCGTTCGGTTACATTCTCTCAGCCATATTCGGCGTTGGCACGATCATCCTGCTCGCCGTCCTCGCCGGCTGGATCGCGCGGAAGGTCCGTCCGGGATTGGATCATACTCGGGCAAGCACGGAGGAAAGCTAGGCGATGCCGGCCAAGCGCAGCGGAACACGGGGATTTCTGGAGCGCACCACGTCAAGCTTTGTGGAAGCCATGGAGCATGCCTTCTACGCCGAACAAACGGCGCGCGCAGACGGCCTGCTGCAACGTGTTGACCCGCGCGTCAAACTGGTGGGGATTCTTGCCCTCGTGGCATCCGTCGCCGCGTCTCGCAGCTTTGCCGCGATTGGGGGACTGCTTGCCATTGCCATCGTACTGGCGGCGCTCTCGCACGTTCCGTTCGGCGTGTTGCTGAAAAGAGTGTGGATCGCAGTACTGTTGTTTACCGGCGTGATTGCCCTGCCGGCTCCGTTTGTCACTCCGGGCCGCGTGATCTGGAATCTTCCCGTGCTTGGATGGGACGTTACCGCACAAGGCCTTGCCAGCGCCGGCTACCTGGTGCTGCGCGTCGAGACTACGGCCACGCTATGCGTGCTGCTGGTGCTCACCACACCGTGGAACCAGGTCCTGAAGGCGCTGCGCGTGCTGCGCGTGCCGGCAGTGCTGGTCACCATCCTGGGTATGACCTATCGATATCTTTTCCTGGTGCTGCAGAGCGCGCGCGATATGTTCGAATCGCGCCGCAGTCGAATGATCGGCGAACTGACGGGCCGTGAGCGGCGCAGGGTGGCGGCCGCGAGCGCCGGCGTGCTGATGTCAAGAACATTCGACCTGAGCAATGAGGTCTACCTGGCCATGCAGTCGCGTGGCTACCGCGGCGATGTTTCGGTTCTGGACGAATTCCAGATCAGGAATTTCGACTGGGCCATGCTGGGGGCATTTGCCCTGGTTTCAATGGCCGCGTTCTGGTTGGGAAGATGAGCACAACAAACACAAGCAGCGGTCCGCCGGTCCCGATTTTTGAAATCTCCGATGCCACCTACTGTTATCGCGAGGTAATAGCGCTCGACCATCTGAACCTGACGGTGCAAGCCGGCCGGCGGGTGGCGCTGCTGGGAGCAAATGGCTCCGGCAAATCAACCTTGCTGCGCATCCTGGACGGCCTCTGCTTCCCCGACGAAGGAACGGTGCGCTTCTGCGGCAGGCTGCTCACCGAACAGAGCATCCAGAACGACGGCTTCGGGGCGGAGTTTCGCCGCCGCGTGGGACTTGTCTTCCAGAATCCGGACGTGCAGCTCTTTTCACCCACGGTTTTTGACGAGGTGGCTTTCGGACCGCTCCAGCTCCGCTGGCCGGCCGATCAAGTGCGCAGAAAGATCGCAGAGACCCTCGAGATGATGGAGATTACCCATCTGAAAAACCGCTCGCCGCACCATCTCTCAATGGGAGAGAAGAAGCGCGTCGCGCTTGCTTCCGTGCTGGTCCTCGACCCGGAGATCCTGCTGCTCGACGAACCCACGGCGGCGCTCGACCCCAGGAGCGCCAGCCACATGATCGACTTCCTGGTGCGCGCAAAGGGCGGCGACAGGACCGTCATCACCACAACGCACGATCTCGACATCATTGAAGACATCGCCGATGAATGCTTTGTTTTTCACGAGGGACGCGTCGCGGCAAGCGGCACGCCGACGCAAATCCTTGGCGACGTGCCCCTGCTGAAAACCACAGGATTGCTTCACTCGCATCTGCACGTGCACAAGTCGGGCGAAGTCCACGCCCATTCGCATCTGCACCGGCACGAACATTGAGAGCATTTGGAGAAGGCTTGACGGCAGCCGCGGTCGCTGCCCACCCGTGACCATGTGAACGGAACCTGCAGACATCGCCTGCCCGTCAGAACGCTATTCCTTGAACTTGAGGCTTCGCGTGTCTTCTTCGCGTCCGGTTTTTTCGGCCAGAAGCCGGTAAAGATCCGGCCGACGTGCCTTGAGGAACGCCTGCCCCACACTGGGAGCCACCAGGTACCCGTCCAGGTCCGCAATCACCATGTCATCGCCAGCCTTCCAAGTCTCCGCCAGGATTCGGCCGTTGGGATCGATGATCATCGCGTTGCCAGTGCGGATTTCGTCATCATCAACGCCCACTCAGA
>JAJYJL010000315.1:2487-7901 GCA_021789565.1 Acidobacteriota bacterium | reverse complement strand
CATCAAATCCAGCATGAACTCGTTCTGGTTAACCGGCACCATTACGCCGCCTGCGCCTTCCACAATCAGCGGCCCCGCCAGCTTTCCTTTAGGCCGGCGAATTGTGCCGAGATCGATCGTCACTCCCGCCCGCTCGGCTGCCAGATGCGGCGACACCGGCGGAGCAAAGACGTAGCATTCCCGCAGTGCCTGTTCCGCAGTCAGTTCGGCCAGTTCCATCACGGTGCGCCGGTCGCTGTCTTCGGCGGAGCCTGTCTGGATGGGCTTCCAGTAAACTCCTTCCAGCGCCGCGCACAACATTGCCGAAACCAGCGTCTTGCCAACGCCGGTGTCCGTTCCGGTTATAAAGAGGTCCGTGCTCATGACGTTTGCCTAATATAATCCACTGCGGGATTGCGGCGTCCGCTTTTATTAGAGACGGTATCCCTGTTCGGTCGTCTCCAAACCCGCAAGATATTCACCATCATAGCCCGTAAATCTACCCCACAAATCGGATTGACCTCGCCTCTGTCCGTTTTTTTGATTTGCGGCAACTTTGGGCGTATAAAGGTAGCAGTTTTGCAGCTCTGGAAAATTCGGCAAATCTCCGAGCAATAGTCCGCAAAGTGACGCGAGCCGACAATTCTGCATTTTGTTTTACGACACGAAAGGGAGGGAAAGAAATGAGTACAGCAGGCATTTGGAACCGGCGCAACTTTCTGTCGAGCCTTGGAGCCATCGCGGCCGCCGCCTGGCCAGGCAATGCGCTCGGCCGAAGCAGGAAACCTGCCGCTGTGGTCTCCGCTTCCGGCAACATTTACAAGGAACTCGGCGTGAAGACCATGATCAACGCCTGGGGAACTATCACCATCATTGGCGGGTCGTTGATTCCGCCCGAGGCCGTCGCCGCCATGAACGCGGCCGCCGAGCATTACGTCAGCATTCCTGAACTTCTTGAAGCCACGGGCGACCGGATCACCAAAATGCTTACAGGGCTGCCTCCGGACCACTCGGCCACCATCACCTCCGGCGCCGCCGGCGCCATCATGTGCGGCGTTGCGGGAACTTTGACGGGGGACAACCCGGAGTTGATCCGCCAGTTGCCTGATCTGACGGGGATGAAAAGCGAAGTCCTGATGCTGAAGAGCCAGCACCGGGATTACGGATACAATCCGCAGATTCTGGCAAGCGGCGTGAAGATCGTCGAGGTAGAAAGTCCTGATGACGTTCACCGGGGCGTGAATGAGAAGACTGCGCTCATGTTCTTTGCGAATTATATGGATGAGACCAGCGAAATCAAAGTGGCTGAGTGGGCCAAGCTCGGCAAGCAATACAGCGTCCCCAGTTTTAACGACTGCGCGGCCGATACGCCTCCCGTCTCGCACCTGACGGACTACAACAACATGGGATACGACATGGTCGCCTTCAGCGGCGGCAAGGGACTGCGCGGCCCGCAGTGCTCCGGGCTTCTGCTCGGGCGCAAGGACCTGGTCCGCGCCGCGCGTCTGAACTCCGCTCCTTTCGCGCCCACCATCGGACGCGGCATGAAGGTGGGCAAGGAAGAAATTGTGGGAATGTGGAAGGCGCTCGAAATCTATCTGAACAGTGACCAGGAAAAGCTGACCCGGGAATGGTGGGACAGGCTGCATTACGTTTCGAAACATGTCCGGAGCATTCATGGCGTCACGACCAGCGACTATGTTCCTCCGATCGCCAATCACGTTCCCACCATGCACATCACATGGGACACGCAGAAGGTGGCCTTGACCTCGGCCCAGGCGCTTGAGTTCCTCCAGAGCGGCGACCCCGCGGTGATGGTCCAGGGTGGATCCGATGGTCATTCGCTCTCCATGGCCTCTTTCATGCTGCAGCCCGGAGAGGAACGCATCATCGCTGGGCGCATGAAGGAAATGTTCAAAGCCCACAAGGCGTGACCAATGCGTTCTTCGCAATGCCGCCACAGGCAGTGGAAGGTGACATTCATGCATAGACGGAATTTCCTCCGCAGCACAGCGGCAGCAGGTCTCGGTAGCATTGTCGGCAAAGGGACGCCCTTCCACGCCGAGGGAACACCATCGGCAGCGTCCCAAGAAGGGACGCCCGAGGCCAAGCAATCTCCCATGACCTTCACGGCCGACTTCGAAGGCGGCAGTCTGGGCAAAGTAGTAAAAGTCACCGACACCTCCATGCGCTGTATCCTGCTTGGAGAAGTCGACCAGTTCGGCCGCAACCGGCAGGTCAGCTGGTTTTACTTCCGGATTGACAGCGCTCCGGATTCGGAGTTGACCCTCGAGTTCACCGACCTCGCGGGAGAGTACAATTTCCATCCGGGAACTTACTCGATCACGCCTGATACTCCCCCCGTTTACAGTTACGACGGCCTGGACTGGACGCACGTGGCGAAAAAAGACTGGACTGCCGTAGCGAACAGTATGAGGCTCCGGATAAGGCCTTCGCAAAGCCGCTTGTGGATAGCCCATGTTGCACCCTACACCACTCGCCATCTTGCCCGCCTGCTGGAAGAGATCAGGGGCGCGCCTGCACTCGAGTCGCAGGTGATCGGCAAGTCTGTCCAGGGCAGGGACATTCCGATGCTGACTATCACCGACCCCGGCCCCAGGCAGGACCAGAAGAAAGTTGTGTGGCTGATGTTCAGGCAGCACTCCTGGGAGGCGGGATCATCCTGGGTTGGCGAAGGAGCCATCCGGTTTCTGGTTTCATCGGATCCCGTCGCAGAGCGAATTCGCAAGGAAACCATCTTCAAAATATTCCCGGTGCAGGACCCTGACGGTGTCTTCCGCGGCGGTGTGCGGTTTAATGCCTACGGTTATGACCTCAACCGCAACTGGGACACGGAAGATCCCGTAAGAATGCCGGAGATTACAGCGGCGCGCAACGCAATCCTGAACTGGGCTGATCGCGGCGGACGAGTCGATTTTTTTCTGACGCTCCATAACGATGAAACCAACGAATATCTCATCGGCCCGCCTTCCCCGAAGTTCCGTCCCCTGGCGCAAAGAGTATTTGATGATCTCGCGCGGACAACAAAGTTTGACCCAACCCATGGTTACGAAGAGGACCCGGGCAACGTCACTCCAATCGAACCCGGACGAATGGACGTGGCCGAAGGCCTGTATTTCAAGCATTCCATCCCCGCCTTCCTGATGGAGCAGCGGATCGCTTACGTTGGCAAGCTCGGCCGCTGGCCGATGGTCAAGGATCGGCTGGAATTTGGCCAGGGGCTGGTTAAAGCCATCTGCGCTGCCTTAACTTAGTTCCACTCGACAAAGGCTGTGCCGGCGGAAGATGGGGCAATATCAGAGGATGGAAGTGACCTGCCGGGATGGTTTTTGGGGGGCTGAGGGCAGACTGGATTTTCATGGCTGCGGCAGCTTGAACCGGATCCGGATCGTTTTTCAAAAATAAAAGTTTTTTGTCCCGCGCATCTTTAGTTCCAAAACCGCCACCACGGGAAAGGCTATCATAGTAGCCTACGTATGTCAGCAAATTCAGCCCGCTTCCGAAGCGAACCCCGCGCCGGACCTGCTGCCTCTGAGCCCGGAACTGCAAACTCAGAACTTTCAAAGTATTTTTTCGACGATTTCAGGAACCGCCTGGAGTGATTCATCCAGCTTCTCGGGGTTTTTGCCTCCCGCCTCGGCCAGGTCTTTGCGGCCGCCGCCTGAGCCTTCCATCAGCGCCGCCGCCTGCCGCACGATCTTTCCGGCGTCGAGTCGGGCCGTCAGGTCCTGCGTGACCCCGATGATCAACGCGGCCTTGCCGTCCTCGACGGCGCCCAGCGCAATCACACCGGAACCGAGTCTTGCCCGCAACTGGTCCACCATCTGCCGCATGGCAGGCCGGGAAACGCCTTCCACGCGCGCGGAGACCACCCGAACGCCTTTTACGTCACGCGCTTGGTCCAGAAGGTCGCCGGCCTGCGCCGCCGCCCGCTTCATCTGTTGCGCGTCGAGTTCCTTGCGCAGCTTCTTTTCGGTTTCGGCCAGCTTCTGCGCGGCCTCCACCACCTCGTCAGGCTTCGCACGCAGGATGTCGCCCACCATCCCGAGCGTTTCATCGGCTTTGCGCAGATGTTCCAGTACCCCGAGGCCGCTGATGGCCTCAATTCGTCGCGTGCCTGCCGCCACGCTGCCCTCGCTCACAATCTTGAACAAGCCGATGTCCCCTGTTCGGCTGACGTGTGTGCCCCCGCAAAGCTCGCGCGAAAAGCTGCCGTCTGCAATCGAGAGCACCCGCACGCGGTCGCCGTACTTTTCGCCGAACAGAGCCATGGCGCCGGTGGCCAGCGCCTGGTCAATGCCCATCAGGTCGGTGCGGACCTCTTCGTTCTTCAGGACATGCTGATTCACCAGGTCTTCGATGTCGAGAAGGTCCTGGTCGCCCAGTTCGGCGTAGTGCGAAAAGTCGAACCGCAAACGGTCGGGCGCGACGAGCGAGCCCGCCTGCTTTACGTGCGTGCCCAGCGTGGTCCGCAGCGCCGCGTGCAGCAGGTGCGTCGCGGTGTGGTTGCGCCGGATGGCGTCGCGCCGCTCGGCATCAACGACGGCCGTGACTTTATCGCCCACGCGCAGGGTATCGCGAGCCTGCACCTTGTGTGCGGTCAATCCGCTAACAGGGCGGTAGGCGTCCGTAACATGCGCAACTTCGTGGTCACTCTCCGCGGCGAACAGTCGCCCCGTGTCTCCCACCTGGCCGCCCGCTTCGGCATAGAACGGCGTGTGGTCGAGAACAATTTCGATTTCCTGCCCAGCCTTGGCTTCAGTTATGGGCTGGCCTTTCTCGATCAGCCCCACGATCTTGCAATCTGTCGATTTCACCTGCGCGTAGCCGTCGAAAACCGTCTGCACCTTTTCGGCCAGTTCCTGATATGCCGGGGCCGCAGTTTTCTTCTCCGCGCCTTTCCATGAAGCCCGCGCCCGCTCGCGCTGCTTCTCCATGTGCATTTCGTAGCGCTTCCGATCCGAACTTGGCGGAGCAAACGTGAAAAGATCGGTTTCTACACCATAATTTCTGACGATATCGTCGACGAAGTCCGGCCGAAGGCCGAAGGTATCGTAGAGCCGGAAGAGTTCGTCTCCGGGAATCCATGCACGGAGGTCCGCAGGACACTCTTCTCGCTTGCTTTGTTTTGCCGTCCTACGGATCTCTTCCACGCTAACAGGTTTCTGCGACTGTGCCCACGCTCTCCACTGGCGGAAGGAGACCTCGTAAAAGGGACCGGTGTATATAACCCGAGCGGTAGGCGGTACCGGGCCGCTCAAGCTGAAAACAACCGGCGTATCCTCTAGGTGCTCTAGAGCCACTCGCGTCGTCTTCTCGTAACGTTCCTCTTCAATCTTGATGGCCCTGGCCACATGGTGAGAGGTTTCGGTAAGCTCAGGGTAGGCGTCCTTCATCATGTTCACGACATGTCC
>JAJYJL010000315.1:0-2477 GCA_021789565.1 Acidobacteriota bacterium | reverse complement strand
CGACATCTTATAAAGAAACGGCTCATTCATGCCGAGCGTCTGGCCGTGGTAGAGCGCGCGGCGCATGATCAGCCGCAGCACGTAGCCGCGCCCTTCGTTTGAAGGCAGCACGCCGTCGGAAATCAGGAACGTTGCCGCGCGAGCGTGGTCGGCGATGATGCGTAATGAAACATCGGCGTCATGATTGGCGCCGTATTCGATGTTCGCGAGCGTAGCCGCCTCATCAATCAGCGGCTTGAAAAGGTCGGTGTCGAAATTCGAGAGCTTGCCTTGCAGCACGGCCGTCATGCGCTCAAGCCCCGCGCCCGTATCGATGGAAGGGCGGGGCAGCGGTGTCATTTGGCCCCGCTCGTCGCGGTTGAACTGCATAAAGACCAGGTTCCAGATTTCCACGTAGCGGCCACAATCGCACGGAAACTTGCATTCGGTGTGATCTAAATCGCTTGCTTCCGGCCCCATGTCGTAATGGATCTCGCTGCACGGGCCGCAGGGGCCGGTGTCGCCCATCTGCCAGAAATTGTCGTGCATTCCCAGCTCGAAAATCCGGTCGGCCGGGACGCCCACGGAGCGCCACAAATCGTACGCTTCGGAATCGCGCGGAATGTCTGCGTGCGGCTCCATCGAGCCTTCAAAAATCGTGACATAAAGTTTTTCCTTCGGGATTGCGAGCTCCTGGGTCACCAGCTCCCACGCCCAGGGAATGGCCTCGGCCTTGAAGTAATCACCAAAGCTGAAGTTGCCGAGCATCTCGAAGAAGGTGTGGTGGCGCCGCGTGCGTCCCACCTGTTCCAAATCATTGTGCTTGCCGCCCGCGCGCACGCACTTCTGCGAGCTGCAGGCACGCGTGTAGTCGCGCTTCTCGCGTCCCAGGAACACGTCCTTGAACTGGTTCATCCCGGCGTTGGAGAAGAGCAGCGTGGGATCATTCGCCGGCACCAGCGACGACGAGCGGACGATGCGGTGCCCGCGGCTCTCAAAGAATTTCAAAAAGCTGCTTCTAATTTCGTTGGAGGTCATAACAATTTTTCAGAGCTTTTCGGCATCTTCTTCTTCAATGATGACGTTTTCCGCCACCGGCGTGAGTTCGGGGCGCGAGCGTATCACTCTCATAATATCATCAGCGCGGAAGCCCTTGCGGATGAGGCCCTGGCACAGCGAGGCGAGTCTGGCGCGTGTCATCGGTTTGCGGAGGGTGCGGATTTTCTTGTCAACAGCGCGTTCCAGCAGTTCACGTTCGCTGACGGAGGTATAGGCGTTGTCGACCGCACGGTCGATCACACGGTAGTCCACCAGCTTGCTTTTCAGTTCGCGGCGGACGCGGTAGCGGCCAAGATTGCGCACTCGCGCGAGCGAGGAGGCATACGCTTCGGCAAACTTTGCATCGTCCAGATATCCAAGCTGGCGCAGCCGCGTGAGGGCTTCCGGAACTTCCGTGGAAGCGGGAAATTTTTTCTGCAGCGCGCGGCGCAACTCGGCCACGGAATAAGGCCGCCGGGAAAGCATGGCCACGGCGGTTTCAAAGGGAGTTTTGGGCGGTGAGGTCTTACCTCGCAAAGCGGTCCACCTGACTTGCTCTCTCCATTTCGTCTCTTGCAGCGTCCGACGTGGAACGAATTCCCTGGACGCGCAGCTTGAATTCGTCGGCGTTGGACGCGTACAAAAGCGCTTCCTCCAGAGTGATCAGTTCCTTAGTGTACAGATCGTAGATGGACTGGTCAAAGGTCTGCATGCCGTATTGCGAGACCCCGGAGGCAATGGCTTCGTGGATCAGGCGGGTCTTTTCCGGATTGATGATGCAATCGCGGATGTAGTCGGTGGCGATCATGATTTCGGCGGCAGGTACACGGCCGATCCCGTCGGACTTGCGGACCAGCCGCTGGGAAATAATGGCCTTCAGCGTGCTGGAGAGCAGCAGGCGGATCTGTTTTTGTTCGGGCGGAGGAAAGACGGTGATGATGCGCTGAATGGTTTCTGTGGCGTCCAGCGTATGCAGAGTGGAGAGCACGAGGTGGCCGGTTTCTGCGGCCAGCAGGGCCGTGTGAATGGTTTCAAGGTCGCGCATTTCACCCACCAGGATAACGTCGGGATCCTGCCGAAGGGCGGCGCGCAGCGCGATGCCAAATCCGGAGGTGTCCACCTCCACCTCGCGCTGGTTGACAAACCCCTTCTTGTCGCGGTGCAGAAACTCGATAGGGTCTTCGATGGTGATGATGTGATCGGTGCGGGTGGAGTTGACGCGGTCCACGATGGCGGCCAGAGTGGTGGTCTTGCCGCTTCCTGTTGTCCCCGTGATCAGGACCATGCCCCGAGTTTCCTGGCAGATCTTTTCCACCACGCGGGGCAGGGAAAGCTCCTCGATGGTGCGGATCCTGGTGGGGATCACGCGAAGCACCATGCCCACGTTGCCGCGCTGCTGGAACAGGTTGACGCGGAAGCGCCCCAAACCCGCCACGCCGTAGGCCATGTCGAGCTCGGTG
>JAJYJL010000314.1 GCA_021789565.1 Acidobacteriota bacterium | reverse complement strand
GCTTCATTAAACATAACCGGCTCCCAGGCCCGCTCCAGGTCCGCGGTGGCGGCGGGCAGGCCCAGGACCTCATTCGTCGCCGCCAGCTTTTCCGCCGTGGTCAGCAGGCGCTCGTCGTTCCGCAGGTGTTGCTTGAGCTCGATGCGGGTGCTGTAGACGCCCTGAAAGACAGGATTGAGCTCTCCACTTACCACCGGCTGATTATTACGCTTGGCCACCAGGGAGGTGAAGTCCGTGGGCACACCAAAGCGCAGAGTAAAAGGTTCATTCGGCTGGCGGTCAAATTCCTTGACCATCTCCGGCAAAGCGGCCTGGGGATTGATGACGTCCGCGCCGACCAATGCCACGCGGTTCGGCCAGTGCGAATATTCCCCGAGACCCTTCCAGGTGTGGCGGGCGTAGCGGTCCATTTCAAAGAGATTCGTAGAAGCCGGATAGAACAACCCGTAGCCGAGGGGCAGCCAGAAAGCCGGGATTTTGGTGCCGTCAATGCCCTGCCAGAGAAATTCCGATGGTGTCTCGTTGCCGTGCACGCCCCGCTGGAACCAGTAGGATTTAAAACCCGCCAGCTTCAGAAGCTGAGGCATCTGTGCGTGATGCCCAAAGGTATCGATCGCCCATCCCACCGTGACGTCCACGCCCAGCACACGCTGGTCGTAACCCTTACCGTATAGCACCTGGCGCACCCACGACTCGCCGCTGGGCATGTTGACGTCCAGCATGGTGTCATTGCCGCCCACGATCTCGAGGCGGCCTTCCCGCACGAATTTGCGGAACTCCGCAGCCTCTTCCGGGTAGCGTTCAAGAAAGGGCTTCACGTAGGCCGCCTGGTCCAGCACGAAGGTGTAATCCGGGTAGCGGCGCAGCAGGTCGAGTGCCTTCAGGATGTGCGGCAGCCCCATCTTCAGGTAGCCCTCGCGGGTCTGAAAAACCGCGCCTTCCCAATGGGTGTGGGGAATGATCCATAGGGTCGGTTTCACCTGGCCTTTCTGCTGGGGAACAGTTCCTTGTGCCTGAGCAGCTTGCCCCGGTAGACCTGCAGCCAGGACCGCCACTGCCAGACACACTGTAGCGCAGCATAAACGGGCGGGTCGAAGTTTAATCCTCACGCTCGACGCCTCCTTCATTTTCCTTGTCTATGACCGGTAGTCGTTAGGTGCGGGACAGCTCCGACCCAATACTGGCCGTTTCGACGAGGAACGGAAATGGCCCGCTTTGTTCACCTGCCCTCAACCTCGGGAGCTCGCTTGATCCGTGGATCGGTAAAAAGGTCCTCAGCGTCGGTGCTGCGGGTGGAAAATTCGGAAACTATTGCGCCCTCCGTCCCCGCCTGGAACCAGTGCGGCGTGTCCGGAAAGAGCGTGAACTGCTCTCCCGGCTTCAAGATGATTTCATGCTGGGCCCGATAATGCGCTTCGGAGCCCGCCGGAGGCTTGCAGGCCGGGTTGGGGGCCGGTTCCCCGGTGGTGTAGAGATAAACCGTGCCCCAGCGGCAGCGGAAAGTTTCTTCCTTGCCGAGCTTCTGTCCCTTGGTGGGATGCCAATGCTCAGGACAGGTCTGATGTGGGAACATGACAATTTCTTTGGCACAAACTCGGTCCGTATTAACGTAGGTTAGGACCTCCAGACCCGTCTTTTCCAGTTCGCCAAGCCCGAAATCCGCCACTTCCAGGCGCTCCTGCTCTTCGCTGGTAATGACAATGCCTGCCCGCCTTAACATCTCAGTTGCCCGCCCCAAAGTCGCTTCGTATTGGCTGCGTGATATCATCTTCCCACCCTCCGATTCATACCGCCTGAGTTTAACGACGGGTCCAAGGCGCCAGTGTGTTCTCTACGCTTTCTGGTACCCTTGCCCTTCCCTCGGGCTTACCGCCCGGCCAGTCGCCCCACAGAGGTTCAAAAGCTCTTTTACCTTGATTTTCACCGCCTCCCGTGCCGCCATCAGAATATCTTCCGGCCCCCCCATACCGAGGAAAGGGTGGGGGCTCATTGGTTCCTCGTAAGCAGCAAGCTTCTGCCTGAGAGCCGAAAGGTAGGCCTGCTTGAGCACCGTCCCGAAATTAATCTTGGCCACGCCTGCTCGGACGTAGCTCGCCGTTTCATCCAGCGAGATGCCGGTTCCACCGTGCAACACCAGAGGAACCTTGACATACGCGTGAATATCCTTAAGCCTCTCAAGGTCAATAGCGGCTTTTCCTTGCGTGAGAATGTGAACATTCCCCACTGCCACGGCTAGGGCGTCAACGCCGGTTTCTTCTACAAAGCCGCGCGCCGCGGCCGGGTCGGTGGGCACTGCTTCCGTTTCCGCTGAAGCATCCGCCAGGTGCCCCACCGCCGCTTCCACAAACACCCCGCAACGATGCGCCCGCTCGACGACCTGTTTTACTAGAGCGCGATACTCTTTCCCGCGCAGCCGCTCGTTTTCCACCATCACCGCATTAAATCCTAAATCAATGCCCCGCTCAATCTGGTCCAGGTCATCCGATTCATTAAGCAAGAACGCTGCCGGAACCGTGGAATCCCTCAGCGCTATCCCGAATCCGGCATAATACACCAACCGCTCTGGATGCTGCCGACGGGAATGGGCCAGAAATCCTCCGTTAAAACCTGTAATAATCGGGGCCCCAGACTCTTCTGCCGCCTCCACCACCGCCTGGTATGACTCCAGGTTCCAAGCTTCGCAATAGCACACCGCATAACCTGCGCGTTGTGCCTCCAGCAACAGTTGCCTCATTGGCACCAAGCTCATTCCACTCTCCTCTCCTTCTGCAACGTCGTCGCGCTCCTCAAGTACCTCCTGACTCCCTCTTCGGGTCAGGGAAGCCCCGCCTTCAGCTTCGTCCCGTAATTCCACCCCGACCACAGGCCCGTCGTCGGCCCCTGGAAGTGCCCGCGATCGAAGGCCAGCACGACCGTGCGGCCCGAGACCGGTTGGAAAATCCGCGACAGCCGGTTCTGCATTCCCCAATCCAGCAAGCCCGAGCCTTTCAAAAGGAATCCTTCACGCTTGGCGGGAATTTCTGGACAAAAATTCTTTGCTTCGCTCTTGCCTTCCGTATCGGCCATCGTAGTCCTCTCCTTCCATCGCTTGGCGACTCAGTTATTTTCTTAGCATCGCTCCGTTCATCCATCGCACCAAGGAGCCGTGCCATTCCGTGAGGGCCTTGGCACAACGAGCAGATCCGTAGTCCGAAAAGCTCCGTGTCTACAGCGGCTTCACATCAAGTTGGTTTTTAGCGACAAAATCCTTCGCTTCCTCAAAACGAAACACGCCGTCCGTGCACCCCAGTGCCCGGGTGCAGGAAGCTCCGACGGCGCTGGCAAAGCTCAAGGTCTGCTCCAAGTTCCAGTCTTCCAGCATCCCAGTCAAGAATCCCGCTGCAAAGGCGTCCCCAGCTCCCGACTCGTCGATGGAGGCAACCTGATAGGCTGGAGCACTGAAAATCTTGCTCTCACGTCGCACCAGTGCCCCACGCTTCCCCAGTGTAATTACCACGGTGCACTTTGGGTTCAAGCTTGCGAGCGCCGCAGCCTGGTCAACAGGATCATCCTTTCCCGTCAGCAGGCCCGCTTCATCATTGTTGGGCAGAAACAGGTCGGTCCATGGCAGCACCCCCTCGATCTGGTCCCAGCCAGGGTGCGTTCCTCCGCCGATCACCACGTCCACCACGGTCACTAGGCCGCGGGCCTTCGCCTCCTTGAGCAAAGCAGCCAGGGCCTGCGGGCCGAAGCCCGGCATCATCATATAGCCGCCCACGTAAATGGCCTGGCGTCCATTGAGGGCTTTGAAATCAACGTCAGAAAGATGAAAGTCCGCGTTGGCTCCCACGCAGTGCAGGTAGCGCCGGTCCTCGCCCCGGACGTTGATGATGTAGGTATTTGAAGTCGGCAACTCGGCGCTCCTTCTCACGGCGGAAGCATCCACTTCCAACCGCGCCAAGTCCCGGACCACGAAATCGCCCAGGATGTCCGCGCCGACCTTGCCGATGATGCTGACCCGGTGCCCAAGCCGTCGCAGGCAAGCTGCCGTGTTCGATGCGCACCCTCCGGCGCTCATCAGGTAGCGGCCCACCGGACGCAGTTCTCCGGCAGCAGGCATCGAATCGATGGGGCTGGCAAAGATATCCGCAATCAGCATGCCAAGGCACACGATATCCATGGGAAATCACCACGCTAGAGAAGGGTCCAGGCACACGATGAATCTTGCCTCGCGGAGGTCGGGCCGGGCCAGGGACGCCAAGCAGTATCTTTCCGGGGCCCGCTAGTGCGGCACGACCAGATCGGTAACCGTCGCCACAATCTTATCGACGGATGGAACGTAGAAGTTCTCCATGATCGGCGCAAACGGCACCGGCGTATCCGGCGCGGCAATACGGCGAACAGGTGCGTCCAGATACCCAATGCATTGATCGGCCACACGGGCCGCGACTTCCGCTCCCCAGCCGCCCGTCAGGTTGTCTTCCTCCACCACCACCAAGCGGCCGGTTTTGCGGACCGAGTCGAAAACCGTGGCCCAGTCAAATGGCACGAGAGACCGCACGTCGATGACTTCAGCTTCAATTTCTTTGTCCGCCAGAAGCTTGGCGGCTTGCACGGACTTATAAACCATCAGGAGATTGGCCACAAGGGTGATGTCCCGTCCCGGGCGGACCACTTTCGCTTCTCCCAGCGGAACCAGATATTCCTCCTCGGGAACGTGCGCGAGCACCTGCAAGCCACCTTTCTCTTTGCGCGCACCTTTGCTTCCGTAAAGGAGTTTATGCTCGAAGAAGATCACCGGGTTGTCGTCCCGGATCGCCGCTTTGAGCATTCCTTTGCCGTCGTAAGGATTCGACGGGCAGGCAACCTTGAGCCCCGCAACGTGCATAAAGAAAGCTTCCAGAGATTGTCCGTGCTGGGAGCCGCGCGTTGTGGCTCCCACGGGGGCGCGAAACACCATTGGCACGCGCAACTTGCCGCCCGACATGTAACGAAGTTTGGCGGCATTGTTGGCCAGTTGGTCCATGGTCAGGAAAAGGAAATCGCCGTACTGCACGTCGGCGACCGGGCGCAGGCCTCCCACGGCGGCGCCGGTGGCCACGCCAGCAATCGCCGCTTCGGAAATAGGAGTGTCCAAAACTCTGTCATGGCCAAATTCCTCGGACAGACCCAGCGTCACGGTAAACGCGCCGCCAAAACCGCCTTCGATGCCGATATCCTCGCCCAGCAGAATCACTCGCTCGTCGCGGTGCATTTCTTCGCGAAGGGCTTCCCGCAAGGCTTCGGCCATGGTTATCTCACGGGATTGGGAAGGTTGGTTGGAGATGGTGTTAGTCGACGAAGACATCGGTCAGGCAATCCTCCGGTTCTGGGCTGGGATCTTGCTCGGCTTGGGTGATGGCCGCATCGAGCTCTTGCTCGATTTCCGTGGTGATTCGCTCGGCATCGCCGGCTTTCAAAATGCCCTCTTCTAGAAGCCGCGCTTGAAAGATTTGAATGGGGTCGCGCTCCTTCCATTTCTTGACTTCTTCCGGTGTCCGGTAGTGACCGGGGTCGCTGCGCGAATGCCCGCAAAAGCGAAAGGTCTCCAGCTCGAGTAGGGTGGGGCCTTTGCCACTCCGAGCTCGTGCGGCCGCCTTGCGCATGGCCTCGTAAACCACTTCCACGTCATTGCCGTCAGCGTTGATGCCGGGGATTCCATAAGCCGCCGCCCGCTCGCTCACGTGCTTCACCTTCATTACTTTTTCCACGGCCGTCGATGCAGCGTAGCGGTTGTTTTCGCATACGAACACCACCGGAAGGTCCCAAATGGCCGCCATGTTGATGGCTTCGTGAAAAGACCCAATGTTTGCCGCGCCTTCTCCAAAGAAGCAGGCCACGATGTTGGGCTGCTTCAACTGCTTGAAGGCCAGCGCGTAGCCGGTGGCTAGAGGGATAGCACCGCCCACAATCGCAATGGCCGGTAGCATGCCCGCCTCCACATCGCCCACGTGCATCGAACCGCCCTTGCCCCGGCAGCAGCCGGTCAGCTTCGCAAAGAGTTCCGCGGTAAGCGAATCGATGGGCACCCCGCGCGCAATCGCGTGCGAGTGTGGACGGTGCGTGCTCGTGACCATGTCACTGGATTCGAGCGCTGAGCAGACGCCCACCGCAGTCGCTTCCTGCCCCAGCGACTGGTGGATGGTTCCTGGAAGACGCCCCTCCAGAAACAAGTAGTAGATCTTCTCTTCGAACATGCGGCACATTCGCATGCTACGATACATTTCCAGCTTCCGCTTTTTGTCTGATCCTTGTGACTTCATAGCGAGTTCAAGTGGGCTTGCATCCTTTCCAAAAATATCGCGCCAGTGACTCCGTCCACCACCCGATGATCTAACGCCAGCGTGAGAGAGCAAACCTCTGCCATTCTCATTTTCAAGTCTTTCACGATGACGGTTTCCCGAACAGATCCGATGGACATGACCGCCGCGGACCCCGGCGGAATGATCGCAGTGAACTCCTTAACGCCGTGCATTCCCAGGTTTGAAATGGCCAATGCGGGCGAAATGCTCAAAACAGATTCCTTCCCTCGTTTGTGCCGTGCATCTTCCAGCAGCCGCCGCATCTCGCGCAGGTAATCCTCCCAACCGCGACTTGACGGATTGGCGACGGGTACCAGAAGCAGGCCGGGGTCCGCCGCCACCACCATCAGGATGTCCGCCTGCCCCAACGCTTCCACCCGGCCTTCCCGGAAGCGAACGTTCAAGGAGGGCGTTTCCTCCAAGGCCTGCGAAGCCACCCGCACAAAGACATCGTTGAGAGAAGCGTGGAGTTCGGGATGCACCCGATTCCACTCCTTTCGCCAACGGAGCGCCGCGGACATTTCCACTTCCACCTTCACGTAGAAATGAGGGATGGTTTGCAGGCTGCGGGTGGCAATCTCCGCCATGGGAAGGGCCGCCCACGAAGATTGCTCAGCGGAAGGCAATTTTTCCAGATCTCGTCGGGTTATGAGGCCGTCCGGACCGCTACCGCGAACCTTGCCCAGGTCGAGGCCTAGTTCCACCGCCCGGGCTTTCGCCGCCGGGCTCGCCGTCACCCGCCCACAGGACTTGTCGGGCGCTTTTTGAGCAGATGGCGCCGCTTCTCCCGCGACGGCGGTTGCGGAAGCGTGATGGTCCGAGGCGGAAGCGGGCTTGGCCCCGCCGCCTGTGTCGCTGCTGTCCAGAGGCTCATCGGCTTCGTCCGTCAAAATCGCGATGGGCGAGAAGGCGCTGGCCATCCGGCCCTCCTCGACAAGCAACGATCGCAAATAGCCCGCCTTGTAAGCCTCCACGTCCATGGTGACTTTGTCGGTCTCAACTTCCAGCAGCACATCACCTTTCCTGATCTTGTCGCCCGGCTTCTTCAGCCAGCGAACCACTTTTCCCTCGTCCACGGTCTGGCCAAGATCGGGCATGACGATGTTATGCTTCATGAATAGATTCCTACCCTTCAGCAGGTCTCATTGGCACTCGATAGCATATCCGATTGCGCTAGAAGGCACTTCAGAACTCCGACGAACTCATTGATTTCCTCGCTCAGCCTGGCACGGTTACGGGCGAGCAACAGAGGCCAGACATTTATGCCTCAATTTCCACTGAAGTCTCGTCAAGCGGTTCTCCGATTCCGCTAAGGCTCGGGGCAACAGATCCTCGTTCAATGGGCCACAGGATTTATTGAAATGGTGTGTATCCACTTTCCAGACAAAACTTGCACCGGTCAACTCTCATTTGCCGGTCTCGGGGGACGCTTATTTACCACTCTTCGAAACCACCGATCCAAAGTGACGCAGGATGAGGCCTTGCCGTGACGCTTTGGATTTTCTAAGTTTACCTGAAAAACGATACGAACTGTGCGTCTTCAGGACCTTTGAGACTTGCCTGGGATTTTTCAGAGCTACAGTT
>JAJYJL010000313.1 GCA_021789565.1 Acidobacteriota bacterium | reverse complement strand
AACAGGCAGGACTCGCACGGCGACAACCTCAGACCTGGGTTATTTTACGTTCACAAGTCTAGGACCGGGGACGTACACATTGAGAATCTCGTTGCAGGGGTTCAAGACTTGGCAGCGCGCGGATATCGTCCTGAGTGTGGCTCAACACGCAACTTTTCATCCAATCCTGCAGGTTGGTGATGTGACTCAGAGCGTCCAGGTGACTTCAGCGCCACCGCTTGTGACAACTTCCAGCAGTACGCTTTCATCGGTCGTGGGCAGTCAGCAAATTCAACAGCTTCCACTCAACGGACGTAACGCACTGCAACTGGTCTCGCTTACTCCAGGCGTTGTTTCAACTGGAAGCACAGGGCAGTTTGGCGTCGTTCAGCCTTCATTCGCGTCTTCTGGTGGCAGAGACATTGACATCAACTATTATCTTGATGGGGGGACGAATATAAATCCCTTCTACGCCCAGCCCATTAATTTCCCCGATCCGAATGCGCTACTGGAATTTAGCGTCTTAAACCGCAATTACAGCGCTGAGTATGGGCGAGGCTCGACAATCGTGTCGGCTGTGACGCGCCCTGGCACAAACAAGTTTCACGGCAGCGCTTTTGAGTTTCTTCGTAATACAGTGCTGGACTCAAGACCCTTCTTTTCATCAAATCGGCCGAATTATAAACGAAATCAATTTGGCGGGACGTTTGGCGGGCCAATCAGAAAGAATAAGGCTTTCTTCTTTGTAAGCTACCAGGGAACCCAGGTGAGAGGGGCTCCCGGATCCAATACCTATACGACAATGACTCTACCGGAGCGAACGGGGGACTTCTCGGCACTCGGTAAACCGATTATTAATCCTGCAACCGGCCAACCTTTCCAAGGAAACATTATCCCTCCCAGTAGTATCGAACAACAGGCAACGAATTTTATAAACAAGTTCCTGCCTCCTCCAAATCTCGGGGGAAACGCCTACACCTATACGGTGGCAAATCAACTCAGTGAAAATCAGATAATCGGTAAGGTTGATTACGCGTTAACCCCAAATGACAATTTGTCGGTTCGTTACCTGTTTGACAATGCGCCGCAAGTGGGGATCTATGGGAGCGGCCTTGACCCAAGCTGGAAAGCTTCCCTGCCGACACGCTATCAAAGTGCGACTGTAGACTATACCCATACATTTTCACCTTCCCTCCTGAACGAAGCGAACCTGTCGTATGTCCGGAGTGCATTTGGTGAGGTCAACTTGCTGGATTTCAGGCTCTCAGATCTCGGATATCCGGTAAGCAATGGGAATGCCTTCAGTTCATATGGCTTGACGCCAGATTCTGACATCAGCTTGGGTGGGTATTTCGGTGTCTACCTCGGCGCCCCGACGCGCGACATCATGCCCACCTGGTACTTCCATGATAACGTATCCTGGATCCATAATATCCATTCAATTAATGCGGGCATGGAGCTCTACCACAACCGCGTTAACGAACTCCAGAACTTCTTTACGGGAGGAGCTCTCACATTCAGTGGGCAATTCACAGGTAATGGCGCGGCTGATTTCCTGCTTGGGGACTTTAGCAGTTACCGACAAATTATGGGTTTGACCTCCCGACTTCGTCAGACGCTCCCATCCATCTACGTCCAAGACAACATTAAACTAAGCCGGAGGGTGACTTTGAATGCTGGAGTGCGTTGGGATCCAGTCGCTGGCTATCAATCAGAAGATAAGCAACTCAGTACGTATCAGGCGGGCAGTCAATCTACGCTGTTCCCGCTTGCTGCGAGTGGTTTGCTTTATCCAGGAGACAACGGTCTTCCTCAGAACATTGTCGGCACGCGCTATACGAACATCGCACCGCGCGTGGGCGTGGCTTGGGATGTTTTTGGAAACGGAAAGACTTCGATCCGCGCAGGGGGTGGAATTTATTACATACCATTGACACGTGGGATCACCTTTAACCGTTTCACCTTGATCCAACCGTTCACGGTAGATCTCAGTGTTAACGGGGGCACTGCAAGTGATATTTGGGCAGGGCCTCCGTATAACGGTGTTAATCCGTTTCCGAGGCCAACGGCGGGCAACTTGAGCGGCCTCCAACAGCTTCCATTCGTTCCGTATGCGGGGGAGAGTAGCCTATCCCGGCCCTTCAAGACAGAAGCCGCTAACGAATGGAGTCTGTCGCTACAACAAGCCCTGTGGAAAAATGCGGTCTTGGAAGTCGATTATGTGGGCTCATCGTCCGCACACCTAACCACGTCTTACGATAGCAACCACGCAGTCTACATACCAGGCGCGTCGACTGTCGGGAATACGCAGTCTAGGCGCCTCGATTCGCAGATTGGGGCAATCAACTCGATCGGCAATGTATTGACCTCCAACTACAATGCTCTGCAGATCAGTTTCCGACAACAATATTCACATGGGCTCAGTGTAAACAGCTATTACACGTATTCTAAAACACTTGGGATTGTGGGCTCTGAAGGTGAAGGAAGTAACGGGCCTCGCGATCCCTATAACTTTGGGCTCAATTACGGTCCAGTCTCCTTTGATCTTCGCAACAACTGGGTGACGGATTTCCTTTGGCAGCCTGCCGAAGGTCGATCGTTTTCAAACCACATCGTCGGGGCTCTTGCTGGGGGCTGGGGACTGACGAGCATCTTTACCGTACAAAGCGGCCCGCCTCTCACCCTTTCTTCTGGCGTCGACCACTCATTTACAGCTATCGGCAGCGATACCCCTGACCAAGTTGGCGCCTGGCAACTTTCCGGGGGCCGCAGCAAGGGGCAGCAGATTCAGCAGTGGTTTAATACAAAGGCGTTCGTCACCAACCCCCCCGGTACCTTTGGTACATTGGGTATCGGTGCTCTGCGTAGTCCGGGTTACTGGAACTGGGACGCTGCCGTGCTGCGGACTTTTGTTCCATATGAGGGCTACAAACTTGAATTTAGAGGATCTTTCTACAATATTCTCAATCACGCAAACTTGGGTGCGCCGGTGAACAGTCTGACGTCTCCTGCATTTGGGGAGATTCTGTCCACAAGTACCCCCCGGGAAATAGAATTCAGCCTGAACCTCCAGTTTTAACCTGGCGGCCAAAAAAGACGAAGCAGCAACCCGGGTGTTATGCCTGGGTTGCTTCTTCAGCCTTCCGCAGTGCGTGGTACAGAGGTTAGTTCAAATCTCTGTTCAACCGCGCCCTTGTATGATTAAACTTGGACATGTTTCTTACCGAAAGAGACCGGCCATGGCTTATTAGAGTATGTTGCACCATAGCCCACTTCTTTCTGTTACTGGCTCTCGGTGTGGCCTGCTTCGCTCAGGCTCGCGGTCCGAGCACTTCTAATGAACTCCTTCAGGGCAGTCCGCAAAGCCGCCTGGAACATGCTGAGAGACTATTGATACCGCTGGTTCGTGCCGACCCCAGTAATCCTAAGTACCTGTACGAACTTGGAGATGTCTATTTGCTTATGGGGAAGCCTGAGCAGGCCATTCCGCTTCTGCAGAAGTCTCTGGATGAGAAGCCCGCAAACTGGAATGCTCGTATGGCTTTGGCCCAAGCTTTTCAGAAAACCGACCACGACGCAGATGCTCTTCGAATATTGGGTAAAACGCCGCCGTCGGGGGAATTGGCTGAGTTGTGGACGTTTACTCGCGCCTTCAGCCTTTATCGACACGGAAATCTCAACGTCGCATTGCCCTTGTTCAAGCAATTGTTAAGTCACGAGAAGATGCGTGCTCCCGCCAACTTCTTTGTCGCAAACTGCTATTCGGGAATGGCTCAATACCAAACGGCATTGCCCTATTATGAAGCTGCGATTCAACTTGGACAGAGCAGGGATAATAAAGCTCTGAATATCTACTATTACAATTACGGTCTTACTCTTTACAAGCTTGGGAAATTTCAGGCAAGCCGGGATGCTTTCCAGAAGTCCATTCAGCGTTTTGCGAATGATCCTTTACCTTGGTACTACCTTGGGAGATGCGAAGCACGGCTTCGCAATTTCGAAGGCGCAAAAGACTCATTCGAGACTGCGATCAGCAAGGATCGCTCTTTTAACCCGGCGTACTATCGGCTGGCGCGGCTATACGCCGAACACGGTGACAAGAAGAAAGCGCAGGAGTATTACAGCAAAGTCTCGAATGAGTTGCAGCGGCAGCTGGCAGAAAGCCAGCGGCTCAAATTCGGTGGAGGCTCCTCAACACCAGGGGTTCACTCATCTAGTGATTCAGCCGATTCTCATTGAAGGATCCGCTGATATTTTCCGCCGGGGCGGTGAATCCTGAAATGCGTAGACAAGTCCAATGGCCGACAGGTAGATCTAAGACGAATATTCAGCTATGAGGATCTGGCAAGGTTCGAAGCCCCCAAGCAACCTTGATCGCGCACTAGAAATGACTAGGCGCGAGTTGCTGCTTCTGCTCGCAACCCCTATGGTCTTGCGAGGCCAGGGGATGGCCTCCAGGGGAGTCATGGCGGCCCCTCGCATGAAGCCGTCGGGGATACCCTTTCTGGCTCGATTTACAGACGTTGCTAAGCAGGCGGGTCTCACAGCCCCGACCGTCTACGGCCCTGTTGCCAGGAAAGATTACCTTCTGGAAACAATTGGTTGTGGCGTTGCATTTCTTGATTATGACAACGACGGGTGGCTCGACATATTTGTCCTTTGCGGAACTCGTCTCGATTCCGTTCCGTCCGATGCCACCAATCGCCTTTATAAAAACAATCGCAATGGGACGTTTACGGACGTCACTGTCAAAGCCGGCTTGAGAAGAACAGGTTGGGCCAGCGCCGTCACTGTTGGAGATTACAACAATGATGGCTTCGAAGATTTATTTGTGACCTACTACGGGGAAAACGTGTTGTACAGGAACAACGGTGACGGCACATTCACCGATGTAACCAAAGAAGCAGGCTTAATTCAAGACGGAACCCACTGGGGGTCCGGATGCACATTTCTTGACTACAATCGCGACGGGCATCTGGATCTCTTTATCGGTAACTATATTGATTTTGATCTAGAGACAGCAGCGAAGCCTGGGGGGTCGGCCTATTGTGAATGGAAGGGGGTTCCCGTGTGTTGTGGGCCCCGCGGTCTAAAAACACCTCGTAGCTATTTATTTCGCAACAACGGGAATGGAACCTTTACTGATGTGAGCGAACACGCCGGCGTTTCCTCGATCAGGGGACGGTATGCGATGACAGCAGTAGCCGCGGATCTTGATGACGACGGATGGACCGACATCTATGTGGCCTGTGACTCGACGCCAAGCCTGCTTTTTCGGAATCGGCACGATGGTACTTTCAAGGAAGAAGGGATAGAACGCGGAGTTGCCCTCACCGACGACGGTATGGAGCAAGCGGGGATGGGTGTTGGGATCGGGGACGCCTACCTCAATGGGCGCCTCGATTTAGTCAAGACTAATTTCTCCGATGATACCGTCAGTTTTTACAAGGACGACGGTAATGGCTATTTCTCTGACGAGACGTACGCGGGCGGTTTCGGTGTTGAGACGCGCTATACAAATTTCGGAGTGGGCATTTTTGACTTAGATAATGATGGCTACCCGGACGTATTTATTTGCACAGGTTTCCTCTATCCAGAAGTCGAGCGGAAGCTGCATCAAGACCCCGTGGCCACCCCGCGTCTGATATACCGAAACTTGGGGAACGGGAAATTTGAGGAACTGATTGCACAAGGCGGGCCTGGAATCACCGCTCAGCACTGCAGTCGTGGCTGCGCATTCGGTGATTTCGACAATGACGGGGATATCGATATTGTCATCGTTAATATGAACGAGCCTCCTTCGTTGTTGCGGAACGACTTGAAAGGTAATCGCAACTGGTTGAAGGTATTGCTACACGGAACAGAATCGAATCGTAGCGCCATAGGCTCACGTGTCACAGCGCACTATGACGGAAAGTCACAGGTACAGACTGTTACAGCACAATCGAGTTTCTATTCTGTAAACGACCGTCGACTGCATTTCGGGCTAGGCATGTCCCAGGCGGTAGACCTGGAGATTCGGTGGACTAATGGTGATAGCGAGAAGTTCTCTGGCCTTTCGCCGAACCAGTTGGTGGTCATCCAAGAGGGACGTGGGATCGTAAAAGCGGAAAAGTGGTCCCGTCATTCGTGAGTCTTTCGGGGAGCACCGGGCGATTTCGCTCTGATCAACCGGTGGCGTCGTACACACAAGACCTCCGTAGTGCGCGGGTGTTGTGTTTTTGCATGGTTTCGGTGCTTCTCTGCAGGGAAAGAGTTTGGGCCATGGGCTAGGGTGGTACAACGTTGCTGAAAAGGAGATTCCAGTGAACAGAACAAACCAAACCAGTTTAATGCCGGTTGTGCACGAATCGAATTGGATCGCAATAAAGGTAGCGGCACTGATAGGAAGTCTTTGTCTGATGATTGTTTTGGTGACGGGGAACGCAAGTGCACAAGGTTCAGAACTGGCGGTAACCCCACCCATGGGCTGGAACACGTGGTACGCCTTCGGCTGTCACGTCACGGATGCTGATGTCAAAGCGGCTGTCAATGCGATGGTTTCCAACGGCATGAAATCCGCCGGGTATGAGTACGTGAGTCTTGATGATTGCTGGCAGGGCCAGCGTGATGCAAATGGATACATTCATTCTAATAACCGCTTTCCAGACATGAAAGCGTTGGGAGATTACATCCACAGCCACGGCTTCAAGTTTGGGATTTACTCCTCCCCAGGTCCAAAAACCTGCGGTGGATACCCCGGAAGCTACGGGTATGAAGAAAAAGACGCGGAAACTTATGCCAAATGGGGAGTGGACATGCTCAAATACGATTGGTGCAGTGCACGAACAGTTTACGGGCCCAGGCAGACAGAGGCGGCTTACGAAAAGATGCACAAGGCCATCCTCCACGCAGGCCGCCCCATGCTTTACAGCCTTTGTGAGTATGGCATGGAAGCACCATGGATATGGGGGCCAAAAGTTGAGGCCAATCTCTGGCGCACTACGGGGGATGTCAGTAACAGGATTGACTTCCAGGAATATGAAAGAATGATGTTCGTGGGGTTTGGCCAGGAAGGTTTGCAGAAGTATGCGGGGCCGGGCCATTGGAACGACCCCGATTTCCTCCAAATCGGAAATCGTGGACTTAACCTTGACGAGGACAAAACCCAGATGAGTTTGTGGTCTCTTCTTGCCGCGCCGCTGTTTTCGAGTGCCGACCTCACGAAGTTAACTCCCGCCCAACTGGCTATCCTGACTAATCGCGAGGTGATTGCCGTCGACCGCGATCCAGAGGGGATTCAGGGCCACAGGGTAAGCCAGACGGGTCCTATCCAGGTCTGGGCGAAGCCCCTCAGCGGAGGGCGGATGGCTGTGGGCCTTATCAACGCCGGAGAATCGCCTTTTCCTGCCTCGGTTAACTTCAACGAGATCGGCTACTCCCATCCCGTACACGTGCGAGACCTCTGGCAGAAGAAAGACCTCGGGGAATTCCAAGGCAACTTCAATACCACGGTGCCGAAACACGGAGTCGTGTTGATTGAAATCCACTGATAGCGGGTCCGGAATGGCGACTCTTTTGTGCGCGGCACCATGACCCAGCGCACATAGTCATAGATAAAGGTGTAGCCCTATTGGTGGAAGCGAATTAACCCTTCGGGAAGAACGCAAGGGGGAATCGGCGATTTCATCCTGACGGCCAGCCTCTATTCCCCTCCTCACGATTGCTAATTCGGAACATTCCCGTCAAAGGAGCAAATGATGAGCATGGAAGTCTCTCGCAGGAAATTCCTTGAAGGCGTTGCTGTCAGTAGTACCGCTGGCGTTGGAATTTTGTATCCGTCCGGTGAACCCACCTTCCGCGGTTGAAGTTTCCGACTGATAATTCCCCGACATTTGATCTGCAAGACGACATGTGCATTACGCACGTGAAGATTCAAAGCGGAGGTGTGAG
>JAJYJL010000312.1 GCA_021789565.1 Acidobacteriota bacterium | reverse complement strand
AGGAGAGTGGCTTCTTGCTTCCTCGGCTGGTGAGTAGTTTTTCTGGGACGCAATTAGAGGTAGCGTTCCCAGCTCAAAACATTTGGAATGTTTCAAAAGCAAGATAATTCCCAGGAATGACCCCGGAGGGGGGCAACTGAACGAGCGTGATGATTTACGGAGACGCCCTGGGGAGACCTTATGGTGTGTCCGGCATGTTCACTAAGTTTTCAATATCTGGTCGACTATTTCCCCTCCTCCATTCTGCGCACGACTTAAGAGTATGCCCGCGATGCATGATCTGACGTGGAACCAAGCGGCGATTTGGGCGCTAGCACTGGTTGTGGCACTCTGTGCGGGTGGTTGGGATTGGCGTTTTCGCCGTATTCCCAACTGGCTCACGGTTCCGGCTTTCTTGTTGGGCCTGGGAATAAACGGCGCCGTTTCAGGCTGGAGCGGCGTCGTAAGCGCGCTTGAAGGTGTCGGCATTGCTTTCGCCGTCCTGATCATACCGGTCGCTTTACGAGGCATCGGCGCCGGCGACTTGAAGTTGCTGATGGCGTTGGGGGCTTGCCTGGGGCCATGGAAATTCCTGAATGTCCTCGTTGTAAGTATTTTTATTGCCGGCATTATGGCTGTTATAGAAGTTCTGCGAAGACGCCGGGTAAAAGAGACCTTCTCTAATCTGGCTGTGCTCATTCGGGCGTTTGTGACTTTTGGCATGGGTGCGCAGGAAGCCATGGTGACATTGGATGACCCGGGTTCATTGCGCCTGCCTTTCGGCGTTGCAATAGCTTTTGCGATGGTTCTTGTTTTCTTTGCGAAGTCGAGTTTTTTGACCTTTTAAGGTACTGAGGAAGGAAAAATGAATAGGAACAGAGCTTTGATTGCCTTGGTTGTGGCAATTGTTGTCGCCGTGATCGCGAGCCGTTATGTGTACCACCAAATACAGCAAGCATCGACCGTGAAGCCAGTACCGGTATCCCATATTGTTGTCGCTTCGCGCCCCCTCGCATTAGGCACTCCGTTGACAGCGCAGGATTTGGCCCTGATCACCTGGCCTGTTAGCAGCCCGCTGGAGGGATCTTTTTCCCGCATTCAAGACTGCATTGGCCGCTCGCTGATTACCCCGGTCTCAAAAAATGAACCTATTTTACAAGCAAAGCTTGCCCCCAAGGAGGCTGGTGTTGGACTGCCGGCCGCCATTCCCGTCGGCATGAGAGCTGTTTCCGTAAGGGTCGACGACGTTGTGGGCGTTTCCGGCTTTGCAATGCCGGGGACAATGGTCGACGTGATGGCCACCGGCACGCCTCAAGGTGGAGGCGACAGCCTCACGCGCACCGTCATCCAGGACGTTCGTGTCCTGGCTGCAGGCCAGGCCGTGGAACAGGACAAGCAAGGAAAGCCCCATACGGTTGGGGTCGTAACACTACTGGTTACTCCGAAACAAGCCGACCAACTCACGATGGTAAGTACCGACAGCAGAATCCATCTTGCCTTGCGCAATACGATTGATACACAGCTCCTTAAGGAACCAGAACCTATTTTCAAGTCCCCCCTCCTTCTGGGCGGGGCGACACCTCATTACGGCGGTGGCGGTGGCGGAAGACCTCATCCGCAGCGCGCTGCTGTGGTGCGTCGGCGGAAACCGGCAGGGCCAGCTCCATATGTGGTTGAAGTTATCAGGGGTGACAAGAAAACAGACCAGACTTTCTCGGGTCAATAAGCTACTTCAAGCTAATTTTAGGCGGAGTCGATGACAAGAAAAAATAGCAGATACGAAAGATATTCACTTCCCGCAATTGCAAGTCTCTTTCTTTTAACGACAGTTTTCGTCGTGCTCGGTTATGGCTCTCCTTTGGCCACACCGGCCCAGATCGATACGCATACGAGTGCTCAGCAGGCCGCGGGCCAGGGCTCTCCAGCGGGTGGCCCGGAAGCGCTGCACCTGATTGTGGACCGCTCGCTGGTTGTTACGTCGCCCGTCCAGATCACGCGCGTCTCCCTGGCTAATCCCGGTATCTGTGATGCGGTTGTCGTGACCCCTACCGAGATACTCCTGAATGGCAAGAGTGCGGGTGCGACTTCGCTGGTCATTTGGGGGCAGTCCGGCCAGATGCAGACGTTCGACATTTACGTCGACCTCGACGTCCTGGATCTCACCGGGGACATCCGCAACACCTTCCCGAACGAGCAAGTGAAGGTCACCGTCAGCAAGAACATTGTCACCCTCTCGGGGCATGTTTCATCTGCCGCGGTTGCTGATAAGATCCTGGAACTGGCTCAATCGATGGTGCCCGACAAGAAAGATGTGGTCAGCCTGCTGGAAGTGCCGGCACCTCCAACTGGAGAGGTTTTGTTAAAAGTCCGATTTGCAGAAGTGGATCGGTCAGCCCTCAAGCAATTGGGCATCAATATCATCAGCCTCCCGGGAGCAAAGAACGTCGGAACGATTACGACCGGAGAGTATTCACCTCCTGGCCTGGGCCAGCTCGGTGGTGGGTCAAGTAGCTTCACCCTGGGAAGCCTTCTTAATGTGTTTATCTTCCGTCCGGACATCAATCTGGCAGCCACGATCGAGGCGCTCAAAACACAGAATTTGCTGCAGATATTGGCTGAACCCAACGTGTTGACAGAGTCCGGTAAGGAAGCAAGTTTCATCTCTGGAGGTGAATTTCCGTTCCCGGTGGTCCAATCCACGGGTGCCGGCGGCGGTGTTCCCGCAATCACGATTGAGTTTCGTCAGTTTGGTATTAAGCTCGATTTCACTCCGACCATTCTTCCAGACGACGAGATCCATTTGAAGGTGGCACCGGAAGTAAGTTCTCTGGACTATGCCAACGCACTAACGATTACGGGTTTCACCATTCCCGCGCTTGCCGTACGTAGGGTACAATCACAGATGGAACTGCGGGACGGACAGAGTTTCGTCATTGCCGGATTAATGGACAATCGTGTCACCAGGCAGCTAAGTAAAATACCTGGCTTGGGCGACATACCTCTTTTGGGGAAGATATTTCAAAGTGAGAGCTTGAACAAGAGCAAGACGGAGCTACTCGTTCTCGTGACACCGCAAATTGTCCATCCTCTGCCACCCGGCCAGGTTCCTTATGGGCCGCAGTTCCCAATGAAGTTTATGCCCCCGGCAACCTCCGGGCAGGCACCGCGTCAGGCTTCTGGCCAATAGGATTGTTAGAGGTTGAGATTTGTGGGCTGGAAAGAGGATTAATTCATGTTGACCGCGGCTGTTGTTGCTACAGACGCCAAAAGTACGTCATACCTACGTGCGTGCATTGAGCAGACGGGACTGACCGAATCGGTTGTTGAATGGGCTCCCTCCACCGAACAGCATCCGCAGCCGGGCGAATCGATTCCGGATGTGGTGCTACTGGATCTTGCAGGGGGAACCGATGTTTCTCTCGAGTTTGCCGCCCACATTCGGCGACTTCGTCCGTCCGTTGTGGTCATCGCCTGCTCTCCCCTCCAACAGCCCGATCCGGACCTGCTGATGCAGGCAATGCGAAGCGGCGTCCGTGAGTTTCTTGCCCACCCGGTTGACACGGCCGCGCTCGAAGCAACCCTGAAGCGCATCATGGAAGAGCAAGCTCCGGGCGAAAAATCCCTGGAGAGAAAGCTCATCGTTATCATGGGTTCCAAGGGAGGCGTCGGCACAACCACCGTAGCCGTCAACCTCGGAGCGCAACTGGCCCGTCTAAGTCAGAAGCGCGTTATTCTGATTGACCTTGCCCGCCCCATGGGCCACGTGTCGCTTCTGCTCGATCTCCGCTCGCGTTTTTCTGTCCGCGACGCAACTGGCAATCTCGAACGTCTCGACAGCCATTTTTTCAACGCCCTCCTGACACTCCACGAGAAAAGCGGGCTGGAAGTCCTGGCGGGTGTTACGGACCCGGATGAGTGGGACGATATCCAGTCGTCAGCTCTGCTTCGAGTCGTTAACGTGGCCCAGAGCTGCAGCGCCCATCTCGTCATGGATATGGGATGCGATTACTCGATTCACTCAAGGGCACTGCTGCGGATGGCCCGTATGGTCATGCTGGTGGCCGAAGCTGACGTCCCTGCCCTCTGGACGCTGGAAAAGCATTTGACGAAATTATCGACCTGGGGCGTCGAAGGCGACCAGTGCCGCGTCATCATCAACCGCTACCATCGGTCCGACGAAGATGCCATCAAGGCTTTCGAAAAGCGAACCAAAAGGCCTGTGTTCGCACGGTTGCCGAACGATTTCCGGCAGGTCAGCGAGGCCATCAATTTGGGCACCCCGCTTTCCCGTAATCACAACAACCCACTGGTATCAAACTTTCAGCAGCTTGCGGCCAGGCTCACCGGCGTCACGGTTGCTGAGCAAGCCAAGAAAGGAAACACGATCTTCGGTCTGTTTTCTAACACTCCAAAGAGGTAAGTAAACCATGGCGACACCAAATCCGATGCGCAACGACCTAAGCAGTATCAAGGTGGCAATCCATCACAAACTGATTCAAAAGCTGGATCTGGAACGCATTAATCAGCTGGACCGCAATACCGTCAAAGCGGAAGTTGCCGAAATGGTGGAAGCCCTTGCCGCAGAAGAAAACGCCCCGATGACGCTAACGGAGAGGGAGCGGCTTTCTCAAGAAGTGCTTGATGAAGTCTTCGGCCTGGGGCCCCTAGAACCGCTGATGAAGGACCACACGATTTCCGACATCCTGGTGAACACCTATAAGAGAGTCTACATTGAAAGGAACGGATTGCTGGAGCGCACGCAAGCCAGTTTTCGGAATGACCAGCACCTGATGTCCATCATCGACCGGATCGTCTCCGCCGTGGGCCGCAGAATTGACGAGTCCTCGCCCATGGTGGATGCCCGCTTGGCCGATGGCTCTCGTGTCAATGCGATTATTCCCCCGCTGGCCATTGACGGGCCCTGCCTTTCAATCCGTCGTTTTGGACGCGATCCTCTGACGGCAACCGAGCTCGTTGAAAATGATTCTCTCACCGCAAAGATGGTTGAATTGCTGCGAGGCTGCGTCTACTCCCGGCTGAACGTCCTGGTATCCGGTGGTACCGGCGCCGGTAAAACCACGCTGCTTAACGTTCTGTCGTCCTTCATTTCAAATCGTGAGCGAATTGTTACGGTCGAAGACGCGGCTGAATTGCAACTCCATCAAGACCACGTCGTGAGGCTTGAGACGCGACCGCCTAACGTTGAAGGCCGAGGCGCTGTTCGCCAGAGGGAGTTGGTTATCAACTGCCTCCGTATGCGCCCGGACCGCATTATCGTCGGCGAGGTTCGTGGCGAAGAGGCATTGGATATGCTTCAGGCTATGAACACAGGCCATGATGGATCCTTGACCACCATCCACGCGAACTCCCCTCGTGACGCCCTTTCCCGTCTGGAAACGATGGTCGCCATGGCAAACCTCAACATCCCGGATACCGCCATTCGCCGCCAGATTGCTTCGGCGATTGACGTTGTTGTTCAGGTAACCCGTCTGAGCGACGGAAAACGTCGCGTGACCAACCTCGCTGAAGTAACCGGAATGGAAGGCGAAGTGGTCACGATGCAGGACATCTTTGTCTACAAGAAGATGGGCATCGGTGAAAATGGCGAGGTCCTGGGGCAGTTTGTCCCAACCGGCATCCGTCCAAAATTCGCCGAGAGATTGGTGACGTCAGGCATCCATCTGCCCGTGGAAATGTTCGAAAGTTCATCTGTGGCAGCCGTCCGCTAAGGAGATTTAAGATGGCGCTGACTCTAGCCGCCTTAACATTTCTGATTATTATCCTGATCGTGGGAGGCGTTTTTTTCGCTTCCACTGGGACCACGGCTCCGGACAAAATTGTTGCGAAACGTCTGGATGCCATCGAGCGCAGCGCGAAACGTGGAACCGAATCCCTCGAATTAAACGTTGTCCGCGACGAACTTCTCAGCGACGTGCCGGCCATCCACCGCATCCTGTTGAAGTGGAAGTGGTCCGACAAGCTCAGGAATTTTATTGGCCAGGCTGGAATGAAGGTCAAGCCGGGCAGGCTAATCCTTGTCAGCCTGGTGCTGGCGGTCGTGGCCTTTCTGGTCGGCCACCAGATGTTCTCCAATACCTTGCTAGCTGTGCTGGCCATCCCTGTGGGAGCACTGATTCCCATCGGAGTCGTCTACTTTAAGCGCAAGAGCCGCTTGAAAGCCTTTGAAAAGATTTTCCCTGAGGCTATCGACTTGCTTGGGCGCGCGGTACGAGCCGGGCATTCTTTTTCAACCGGCCTTGAGATGATCACAACGGAATTGCCCGAACCCGTGGCGGGAGAGTTCCGCACGACTTTCGAAGAGCAGAATTTCGGTCTTCCCTTGCGCGATGCGCTGCTGAATCTTTCCGAACGAGTGCCCCTGATCGACGTTCGCTTCTTTGTGACGGCGGTGCTCATTCAAAAGGAAACAGGCGGCAACCTGGCAGAAATTCTCGATAACCTTGCACACGTGGTTCGAGAACGGTTCAGAATCCTGGGCGAAGTTAAAATCAAGACCGCGCAAGGGCGAATGACGGCAGGAATTCTGATTGCACTGCCACCGATCATGGGCCTCGTCTTGCGAGTGCTCAATCCGAGCTATATGCGCCCGTTATTTCATGACCCATTGGGCCCTTACATCATAGGCCTGGCCGTGTTTTTGCAACTTACGGGGTCCCTTATATTGTGGAAGATCGTTAACATCGACGTTTAAGTCGACTGAGGATAAGAGATATGGTTTGGCTAGCCGTAGGTTTGACTTTTGTGGCGATTGTCGTCGTCGCCGGCGCGCTTGTCTACGCGTTCTCGCCGGGTGATTTTCCAATTGCAAACCGCCTTGCCAGGCTTTGGCAGCCTCTCGCCGCACAGCGGAAAGTGTCCTTCCGCGAAAAGCAGACACAGAAGGCCGCCCGGGTTCTGAGCGATGTAGGCAAGCTGATTCCCTCGTCAACTAAGAACCTTTCCACCGCCAAGCTGATGCTCGTACGCGCGGGCTACCGCCGCCCGGAAGCCATTATGGCCATGCGGGGCGCGAAAGTTCTGCTGCCCATTATCTTCGCGGTCATCGTTTATGTTGCTGGCCTGGCGGGCTCATCCAACGGGATGTTTGTCTGGATTCTTGCAATCCTGGCAGGGTTTCTCCTGCCCGACATCTGGCTGTCCCGGCGCGTCAGAAGACGTCAGACCATCCTGCGCAAAGCTCTGCCCGATGCGTTGGACCTCCTCGTGGTTTGCATTGAAGCTGGACTTGGCTTGGATCAGGCGTTTATGCGTGTTTCTCAGGAGTTGAGAATTACTCATCCCGAACTGTGTGGCGAACTCGATCTGGTCAACGCGCAAATTCGCGTTGGACGAACCCGCATTGAAGCCATGCGCGAACTGGCTTCCCGAACCGGCGTGGACGATATTAAAGCTCTGGTCGCCATGCTCATCCAGACAGACCGCTTCGGGACCAGCGTTTCACAGTCCCTGCGAGTCCACGCGGATGATATGCGCATGAAGCGCCGGCAGCGCGCAGAAGAAGCTGCGGCCAAAACGCCCGTTAAGATGGTGCCCCCTCTTGTGTTCTTCATTTTTCCAGCGCTGTTTGTGGTTATCTTGGGTCCGGCTATCATCACTATTTTCCGTCAGTTTATTGGGATGGGCAAATAAGGAGTCCTTGACGATCAAGGGGGATGAACTCAAGCAAGGTGAGTTAGTACACTAACAATTCAAAAACCTGGAGGAGAAACCATGGACGCAACAACTATTCGCATCATCGCTGGGATCGGAGCCGTTATCGTGCTGTACATCATCATTTGGCGTCGGAAACGGCAGGCGTCTCGCGACTAAGAGGTAACACAGTTAGCTTGAGTTGGGAGCAATTGACGTGGTTAACAATAACGGGAAACGAGTGTACGTTTACAATAAAACTCGTGAAACATTCGTAGCCACG
>JAJYJL010000311.1 GCA_021789565.1 Acidobacteriota bacterium | reverse complement strand
GATTCAAAAGGCAATCGTTAAGTAAACGCTTATGGGGCCGAGTCCTCCCCTACGTGCGAGAGGCCTGGGCCTTTTCGATGGCGTCGCCGATTTTGAGGCGCGCGCGGTCCCATTCGTCGGGATCGTGAATCCACATGCCGGGCGCGCCCAAAGACTCTTTGCCATTGAAAGCGCCGTGCACGACCTGGCGCACGGCTTCGTCTGCCACTTCTCTGCCGCCGGGGGTCTGCGCCAGCAGCCAGAAATACTCGTAGTCCTGGCTTCCGCGCCGCATGCCCTTAAAGCGGATGCTGGCAGCCGGCTCATCCAGGCCCATGGTCTCGCCGCGATAGACCAGCATCCCGGCGCCATTCTGGTGGTTGTAGGTTTCGGGGTATTGCCAGGCGCGAAGAGAATTGAAATCCATTTCCCAGATGTCCCAGGAGTCGGTGCGCTGCTTCCAGGAAAACCAGCTGAGGCCGCGGCATTTGAGTCCATCGCCATCGATAATGGAGGCGCCATTTTCGTAGTACCACAACTGGATTCCACGTTTCTTGAATTCCTCGGCGTTGGCGGGCGTGCAGTCCTCCAGGCCGAGGTTGGCGATGTCGAGGATCTTTTCCAGGCGCTCGGTGGTCTCCCTGGGATAGGAACCGTCCACGCGGTATTTAAGGCGCGGCGTGTTGGATTCCTTGAGCAAACGCCCGAAGTAGAACATGCGATCGCGCGACACTTCGTCGTAGGATTCATCGAGGCTGTTGAAAAAAACCACCATCTCCGTTTTGTTCCAGGCGGGATGCTGGTCAAAATGGGCCTGAACAGCCTGAAAGGCGTTTTTCCAGATGGCGCGGAATTCGGGCGTGGGGCCTTGCCTGGGCATGCGAGCCGGCCAGGGCGCGTAAAACTTCCACTCTTTTCCGCTGAGCTGAATATGTCGCGGTATTTTGTAAACGTTCCAGGGATAGGCGTCGAAGGGCAGAACGATGTATTCGGTGGGCACCCCGTAGCCGGGGCCGCTGTATCCATGCTGCCCGGTGAAGGCGCTGCCGTCGAAATATTTGGAGAGCCGCGCGTCGTACTGGCTCCAGTCGATCTCAACGTTGGCGCCGGACACCTTCAGGGCCGGCGCGTAACCCAGGCAGGAAATGGCAATCCGGTGCTTGCGCGCCAGCTGGTAATACTTGAGCTCCAGCTCCTCCGAGAAAGTATTGATTTCAGTGTCGGTGTGGATGCTGGGCTTCAGATGGCTCTCCTCGGGCAGCTCAAAATCCCATAGATGAAGCTCCAGCGTCAGCTCCGCTTTCCCCTGGTCGCTGGAAATGGTGATGGGCGCGGTGTATTTGCCCGGCGGGGCGGCCTGCCGCTGCCGGGGGACATAGATGTCGATCCACAAGGCCTGGCTCTGCTGCTCCTTGCCGACGTTGTTCAGCGGGTCGGGCAGGTCGAAGGGCATCACGTAGGTGTGCGGATAGAGGTTGCCGCTCCAGCGAAGGCAGGGCAGCAGCCCGTCAGGATACCAGCCTGTGCCGAGCGTGTAACTCTGCTTCGAAGGGTTCTCGACATGCACGTACCATTCCCGGAACATCTCGAAGTTCGCCAGCGGAATTCCGGCTCCCGCCGGCCCCGCCAGGTCAGCCAGCGCCACGTTCACGTTGGTCAGCTTTTCTCCAGTGCGCTCAATCACCAGCTGGAAGGCCACCGTCTCGTTGCGCGCAGCTTTCAATGAGACGCGCCGCGTGGCCGCGTCCCAAACTAGATTCGACTGCTTGTAGCCGGGGCGGATGCCGTCCGGGAAAACGCTCGGGTTCTCTTCAAAGGGCTGGTTGCGGATGGGATCGACACGTACCGTGTCATTGATGGCCCATACGTTGAAGCCGGCGCCCGTTGCGGGGCCGGTTCCGGCAGCGCCGCCCGCAGGGCGCGGCATCGCGGGCTTGTTGCCCATTCCGGCAAAAGCCGGAATGCGGCCTGCCATTGCGCCCGTCAGCCCGGAAAGCAGCGAGCCGCCCGCCAGAAAGTTCCGCCGGGACAGTTTCCAGGAAAATAGAGCCATATAAACCCTCCTTAGCGATCAGATCAATCGAGAACAGCGCCAAAGCCTGAAGCGCGTTTGCAGCGTGAAATCTGCAATAGCGGGTTAACGCCAAGCACCCAACCCATGCCTCGCGCCAGATGCTCTTTCGCCCTCAATCGCCGCGCGCGGATGCCGCAACCACGAGCGCCGCTGCGAAAAACCTGGGGCCGCCCGGCGTGATGATGCGCGCTGCACTTCTGGTGTTTCTGTGAAAACTACAAGGTCAACGGTTTTATACCATCTGGCAAGGCAGGAAGCAATGGGACTTTGCCGGGGAGAAAGCAATGACGAGTTCTGAATTATGAAGGAGAAGAAAAACGGTGACGAGTGACGAAGAGCAGAAGACAGAAGCCGGGGAAAGCGATTCCGGCTCCAAAATTCCGCATTCAAGAAGCGCGGAGCGGCGGGATTTGACACCCCTGCCGCGGGCGGGCTACGCTCACTGAATGGCAACTAGCGCGCTGCAGGAGCAATTCGATCAGATTGACATCTACCTTTTCGACCAGCTTCTGAAAGGTAACATCCGGCCCGGAATGCGAATACTGGATGCCGGATGCGGCTACGGCCGGAACCTCGTCTACCTGTTGCGGGAAGGTTATGAAGTTTTCGCCGCGGACGAGGACGCCAAGGCCGTGGAAAACGTCCGCTCGATTGCCCGAACCCTGGCGCCCGCGCTTCCCGAATCGAATTTTCGCGTGGAAGCCGTGGAACGGATGTCATTTGACGATGAGTGCGCGGATGTGGTGATCAGCAACACCGTCCTCCATCTGGCGCGCGATGACGCCCAGTTTGAGCGGATGCTGCAGGGATGCTGGCGCGTGCTGAAGCCCGGGGGACTCTTTTTCTGCCGCATCGCCTCGACTATCGGCATGGAAAACGAGTTGGAACAGATCGAAGGACACCGGTACAGGTCGCCGGATGGCGCGGAGCGGTTTCTGGTGAACGTGGCGATGCTGGAATCGATCGCCGGACGGCTGGGCGCTGTACCCGTGGAGCCGCTGAAGACGACGGTGGTTCAGAACCAGCGCTCGATGTCAACCTGGGTGGTGCGAAAGAAAGCGCGGCCCTAACACCACGCCCGGTGAGATTAGTGGCTCGACCGTCCCCTGTTATGCCTCTGGCCCGCCAACGGAAGCAACGATGGTGTGATCGGGCCGGACGGCGATGTGTCGCGGCGGATAACTGACAATTTCAATCCGCACGGGAGCCAGCCCGGCGCCGCGAAAGCCCAGGTATTGTGCGGCGGCCCGGCGGAAGGTTGGCTTCGAACACGTCGAGCGCAAAAACGCTGATGAACAGCACATAGGCTATGCCCAGCACCCGGGGCGCCCAGTAGATCCTCCGGCTATTGGCCCGGTTCATGGGTCACCTCCTCCTGGCCGCCTTCGATGGAAAAATGATGGCCGGTAGCCGGGCCGGGCTCAGTGACTCCACGCACACGAATGCGTGATTGCGCACGCCCGGCCGCGTTCCTGAACTCTTGCGTTATGGCAGGGCCAGGCTCTCCTGCCGCAAGGCCTCGGCGGCTTTCCGTTCGTCGAGGAAGGGCGTTTTTTTTCCGCGCAGCAGCACGTTCCAATAGAGCCAGGGCAGGCCATAGCGCTTCAGCAGCCACATGTCGTAGCGTTCCTTGAAGGTGTTGATGGCCGGAAGGCGTGGCGCCGGCTGGCCGCTGTAGTCGAGCTCGCACAGCAGCATGCGCCCGTAGCCGGTGACAATCGGGCATGCGATATAGCCGTCGTACTGCGCCATGGGCTCCTTGCCTCGCATGACGGCCAGCAGGTTGGCGGCCGCCACCGGGGCCTGATGCGCCACCGCGGCTCCGGTCTTGGCATTGGGGGTGCTGGCCACATCACCCAGCGCAAACACGTTGGGATAGTTCACGTGCTGCAGGGTGAGCTTGTTCACGTTCACCCAGCCACCCTGCGGATTGCCGGGATCGGCCAGTGCGCTTTGCCGGATGAAGTTGGGAGCGCTCTGTGGAGGCACCACGTGCAGAATGTCGTAATGGACGGTGGTTCGCTCGCCTTCGGCGCCGTTTTTCGGCCGGAAGATCGCTTCCTTCCTTTCCGGCAGCACCTCAACCAGCTCGTGATTAAAGAGGGTGTTGATTCCGTAGCGATCGAGCACGCGGTTCAGCACGGCCGCGTAGTCCTTGGCGCCGTAAATCGAACCCGTCGCCGAGCCGTAAATCACCTCGACGTTGCGCAGGATACCCTTGCGGCGAAAGTGGTCGGCGGCCAGGTACATGATCTTCTGCGGCGCACCGGGGCACTTGATGGGACCACCCGGCATGTGGAACAGGGCCGTTCCGCCCTTGAAGTTCCTGATCAGGTCCCACGTTTGGGGTGCAAGGTCGTACTCGTAATTGCTGGAGGCGTCGCCGCGTTCGATGGCCTGCTTCAGGCCCGGGATGACGTCCCAGTTGAGTTGAATGCCCGCCGCAACCACCAGGAAATCGTAGGTGATGCGGGCGCCCGATTCAGTTCGGACCGATTGCCGGTCGGGGTCAACTTCGGCCACGCGGTCACGGATCCACCGCACGCCCTGCGGAATGTAGTCACCTTCGCTGCGGACAGTCTTCTCCGCGGCAACGGCGCCAGCGCCTACCAGCGTCCAGAGAGGTTGATAGAAGTGCTGGAACGAGGGCTCAATGATCGCAACGCCCTCCTGGCCGGCCCGGCGAAGCAGACTTGCCGTAATGATGCCCGCTGTCCCGCCACCCAGGATAAGGACCCGGTGGTGGGTCTTTGTTAGATCGCCTTCTTGCTCCATTGAATCCTCCTGAAATTAAAAACTGCGCGGAACGCACGTTCCCGGCGCACGACTGCCCCCCTGTGGGAGCTGATTGGTTTCTTGTAAGGGATGATTAAACTTGGCGGAATCAGCTCACACAGCGGCAGCAGCGCAACAACAACAGCAACGACAACCGTTTTTCACGCCATGTGAGATCATTACGGGGCAAGCATAGCACAACTTTCCAGCGGGCGCATCAGTAGATTACTTGGTAGATTACTTGGTTTTTCGTCTCAATTGCCCTCCCCCGCGCGCGGCCTGCGCCGGTGCAAAGCGTCTTGGACTTGCTGCTGGGCGCGTATAATAGGGCCAGGGGTAGGATGACAGAGATGTTTCCAGTGCTCATGCAGTATAACGGGAGCGAACGCTGCTATAAGAGCTGTCAAAGGGCCCATCCTGCCGCCGGTGGAGGGGAATTTGCCTTGCGACACAGAAAGCACGGTGAAGCCGGAAAGGCAGCACGGGTTTGGCTGGACGCGGCTGTTCGGCCTGGAGTGTAACCTGGCGGTGCGAGTGTGGCTGCGGCGGGTGTGGATGGCCGTGTTGCACGACTGCTGCGAGGATCTGGCCGCGCAGATGTCGTACTTCTTCCTGATGGCGATGTTTCCCTTTTTCATTGTGCTGGCGGCCATTGTGGGATATCTGCCCTTCACAGGCGCGTGGCCGCACGTGCTCACCTGGATCACCCAATACTTCCCCGACCCCGTCCAGCCCTACGTCTTCAGAACCGTGACGAACCTGACCCAGGAGTGGGGCGGCCTGCTCAGCTTTGGCCTGGCCAGTTCCATCTGGATTGCCACCCGCGCCGTGATCAGCCTGATGGACGGCCTGAACACAGCCTACAACGCGCGCGAAACCCGGGGCTTCTGGAAAAGGCGGCTGCTGGCCTGCGGCGTGATGCTGGTGTTCGCGCTCACCTTCCTGACGGCGTTCGGGCTCCTGGCCTTTGGAGGCCGGGCGGGCCACTGGCTGGGAACGCATTCCGGACCGGGCGTGGCGTTCGTGGTGCTGTGGCACGTATTGCGATGGGTAATTCCGCTGACCCTGCTGAATTTTGCCGTGTGCTTTGCCAATTACGTGCTGCCCAACACCAAACGGCTCTGGCGATGGATCACGCCGGGCAGCTTGTTTGTGGTGGTGGTCTGGTTTCCATCGACGATTGGCTTCAACGCCTTTGTCCGCCACTTCACCACCTCGGGCGCGTATGGCGCGGTGGGCACTTTCTTCGTGCTCATGACCTGGGTTTACATCACCAATTTCATCCTGCTGGTGGCGGCTGAAATGGATTCAGAACTGGAAAAATCCGCCCGCACCTTCCACTCAGAAAACGTTCCGCAACGGCTGTTTGTGGCCGGTTGAGCGGCCGCTTGACAAGAACCTATAAACCGAAGTGGATGACAAACCCGGCGGAAAAGACCAGGTCATGCATGTGTCCGGTGACCGGATAGTATGCGCCGGGACCGGATCCGGCTGCATCGGAAAGACCGTAAGCGGGCGTGCGGGAAATGTGGTCGCGGGCGTCGAGTTTGACGGCCAGCAGGTGGGTGAGATTGATGTCCAGGCCGCCGCCGAAGTTGTATCCCAGCCGGTCGTCTGCTTTCAGCACCGTGCCGGGGACCCCGTTGAATCCCCGCGATTGGGCCAGCGCCGCCCCGTCGCTGGTGGGGGCAAAGCGGTTGAGGTCAAGCCCGAAGACGAGATAAGGCCGCACTCCCTTGATGGTTTTGGCGCTGTGGGCGTTGGCGTCCAGGCTGATCCTTTGGCCCTGGATGCTATACCCGATGACGTCATTGGGGGCGGTGGAATTAAAGTAATTGGTGACGGCCAGATTGTTGCGAAACCTGCTGTAGGAGCCTTCCGCGCTGAGGGTTTTGAAGATGGGATATTCACCTCCCACGGTAAAGCTGTTGCCGGTCCTGTAAGTGGAGGCGAATGACGCGCCGTAGACCTGGTAATATTGCTTGTCGTGTAGCGAGGAGACTCCGCCCTCGATGAATACCCGATAGTCCTGGGCATGCAGCGCCGCCGCGCTGGTGCTTAGAAGTACGACCGCCATCAGTCCCTGAAGCAATCTGCGAATCTTCAATGGTGAGCCTCCGATCAACTTGATCCTGTTTCCACTCAGGATGCCGGGCAAAGACACCTTCTCAAATATTCCGCGTTCCCTGCCGTCCGTGCCGGATTATAAATTCTACACGGGATCGGCCGGTCCAGTCATGCGAGGATGCCGCGATGGACCGGGTTTTGCTGCGATGGCCAATTCAAGGAAAAGGTTGCAACGGCGGGTCGCAGCCGATGGAGACGCGATGGAGAGGAGCTTGATTTCACCGTCGAATCCGTCAGCGAGGCCATTCGGCCGCTGGAATGCTGGAAGTAGAACCGTGCTGCATGGTGATAGCCCGGAGCCTCAGCGGCCGGGTTAATGGGAGCCCTTCAGCCACCAGTTTCCCTGTCGGGACCCCATCTGCCACTAACCGGAAACTTCTTCCTGAAGCGTCAGCTCCAGCAGTTCCTGGAACGATTTGCCCTTCCAGTGTTCGACGTCGGCGCCCCAGGAGCCAGCCATCGATTCTCCACTGGCCGTCTGCGCGGTCCATTGGCCTTCCCATTCTTGCCTGTTCTTCTCCGCCCGCCAGGTTCCGTGAAGAACAATGCGTCCGCCGGTCGCCAGCATCCACGTGCCTTCGGCCACGTCCGGGCGCCCGGGCAAGGCGCCGCCCGTCCAGGTCCCGTGCAGAGTCTGCCCCCGGCCGGCGGTGGCGATCCATGTTCCGTGGAGGATCCGGGCCGGCTGTTGCGCTAACGCGCACACAAAGGCCAGTAGGGCCATCAACCGGGTCCCCGATCCGTTGATAAGGGGCCGGTGGTCTGCGCTTGCATGTCGCTCAGCCTTGTGACAACCGGCAATGAGGGCCTGCGGAGCCCGGAGCGGCGGGTGCAGGCCGGCGCGGATTTCTCACCCGTGGGGTGCGTGATTCCAGTATGATGGCAGCCATGCGCAAAGATCTCAAGCCTTCGCCGACCGAATCGCCGTTGCTGTTCGAGATTGACCCCGAGCCGATTGAGGAAACCCTCACG
>JAJYJL010000310.1 GCA_021789565.1 Acidobacteriota bacterium | reverse complement strand
CATCCCTCACCTCTCTTTTTTTCATCCTTCATCCTTCACACTTCATCCTTCGCTTCCCTGCCTTCTGTTTTCCTGAGGCCCGGAGGGCCGGCAGATTTTAGCCCACGGCGCGAGCCGTGGGATTCAGCCCAACCCAATAGGATTCGAACCCTCTCCCGCGGGGAGAGGGTGGCCGCGCCAGCGGCCGGGTGAGGGGTGTTTTGAAAAATTGAATGATCGAGCGAATGGCGATTGGGCGATTGAAAAAAGCAGCGTCGCGCATAGGTTGCGGTTTTTGCGATGTATGCGACCACGCGTAACTCACACTACAGCTCCGGCCGTGGCTACCGCGCGACCGCCGAAATAAAGTTTCTAAAAGTCGTACGATCGACTCTCTTCGAAACTGTTTCGGCAGGTGCTGGATCAACAAGTTCAATGAAGGAAGCAGAATTCGAAAAATTCTGCGGGTAAATGACCATGCAGGGTTGCTGGGTCAAAACGGAGGTGTATCCGATCCCTTCAATCCCCGCGTCTGCCGCGATCCGTCCGAAGATCTGTGATGGGGAGGGTACGTCATATTGCATCGGCCATAGCCGCCACCACAGATTGTGAAGTTCGTCCACCATTTCCTTGGAGGTCCTGGCTAATCGCAGAGAGCCCAACCCGAGAGTCCGCGCCTCTCGAATCAAGGCAGGAGATAACCGGAAGTGTCTGATCAGGCTAACAAACGCCACAAGATTGTCCTCATTTGCTACGTCAAGCGCCGATTCGATCTCCCCGCGGACGGACACTACCGTGATGGAGGTAGCCTTTGTCAGCGCCAGCTCTTCAGCCGTGAGAGACTGACCACGGGCATCTCCTCCTAACAGCTCCGCCATGGCTGTTTTCTTATCGAATGCTACATAGAGACCTGGGAAAGCCGTGAATCGCGTGGGGTCGATCTTGCCGATATTGAAACGCCCGCCCGGATCAATGAGACTCCCGTTGGTACTCAGCGGCTCCAAGGAATATCTATACTTTACGGCCCGTTGCCACCCTTCGAACGCGAACGGGCCTGCTCGCTCAGCCAGGGATGCTTTTAAGGTCTCATAAACCTTCGACCTTTGGTACGCAAGCTCACAATAAAAATCCCAGTGGAATTTAAGCAGGCGCTCGTATTGCCGCTTTGATCGGGGAAGGTCCTCAACAAAGCCGGATTCGAGAATCTCTTCTCCGCCGCTCATTTGGCTGGAAGCTCGTTTTCACTAAGCGCGTTTAGTATGAATCTGTGCAACTTGTTGAAGCGCCCAACCCGAAGCATTTCGCGTGGAGCAACATTGCCCAAAAGAGGATTAGGAATTTTAAACCAGAGCACTGTCTTCTGGGCGTCCTTGAAGTGTTGCGCGACTGCCGCCAAGGCAGTGGCCCATTCATCAAGACGTTGCTCAAGGTCTTTAGGAATCTTCTGGTCATATCTTACGGAGTTGAGGGGGACGTGCGAGGCCCTGGCAATTTCCCGCTTGTTGAAATCCAGCAGCCTGACCACCTTCTGGTAATCGGTTCTGCCGCCCGAAAAGAGCGACAGATAATCCTTTTTCGGCACTGTATCAAAAATAGTAGATCCCATCGACGCTACACCTCTCACACAATCTTACCATATTTCAGCCATATTTCTGCCACGAATTTGGCACGCCTCCCACCCCACTTCCTGGCTGCCTGCAGCTAAGGCATGAAAGGCGGCTCGCGCATACGCCGCGGTTTTTGCGATGGATGCGCCTTTTGTGAAAGTGCACGGATTCATCCGTGCCGAAACAGGCCGAAAGGGCGAGCCGCTTTAGCCGCCGGGGCTAGAACCTCGTCACTCGTCACTGCTTTTTTCAGCCTTCATCCTTCACACTTCATCCTTTCTTTCGCCCCCTCCGTGTGCTGCGTTCAAGTCCACCTTTTTTCGGGGGCGCTTTTGTAGGGGAGCCCTCCGGGCTCCCGCGCCGCGTCTTCACGGACCCGGCGTTGTCGTGGCGAAACCTACCGCGCCGCGACTGGCAGAGGCAAAGCCAGCGTGCTTATCGGCCGAGATTCGCCACCGTCAAAGGCCCGCTTTACTGTTATAATTGCCCCATGTTTGAGCGTTTCACCGAAGGAGCCCGCCGCACAATCTTTTTTGCCCGGGGATGGGCAAGGCAGTTGGGATCAGGCGAGCTCGGTTCGGAGCATTTGTTATTGGCCATTTTGGCAGAAGAAAATTCCGCCACATACTTATTGCACCCCGCGTCTCCGGAAGAAATCCTTTCCACGATTAAGAAGGAACGATCCCATAGCCAGCCGATTTCGGACGAATTTGAAGTGCCCCTAAAAGAGGAAGTCAAAGACATCCTCAAACTTGGAGCCGAGGAGGCTGACACTCTTCAGGAAAGGGAAATCTGCAACGGGCACCTTCTCCTGGGCTTACTCAAGGAGGGCAATTGCTATGCCGCCCGGTTGCTATTGGACAAAGGTGTCTCGGTACTGTCGGTTCGGGCGCGCCTGGCAAGCGTCCAAAAAGATCCATCCATTGCAGCCCGGATTAACCGGCGTCCCTTTTTCCCAAAGGGCACTACCTGGCAGGAACTCGGCATACCGGAAGGTTATGCCTGGCCAAAGCTCCTCTATAATCCGCCCAGCGAGATAATGATCGTTCAAGTCGAGGGCACCGGTGACGAGGGCTGGCAGCCGACGCGCCTTTACATGAAACACAAGGACGCCGCCAGATATACGCAGGTGGGTGATCCCGATGGGTGGACATCGTTTGACAGCCCGGTCACCTCTCTGAAACAGCCTCTGCTTGGCTTTAATGTGATGACCTGGCACAAAACCGGGGATGGAGTTGGTGGCGATTGGAAGGAACTTAATGTTCTTAATCTTAAAAGCGGGGTTATCGAGCATTCCATAAAAAACGGCGAACCGATATTGCCCGAGGAATTTAACAAATGCTGGGTAGACAAATTACTCACAATTTCAGACGACGGGAAACAAATTTACCTGGCTGCCGGTCTCTTATTTCTCAGAGAGGACAACTCCAGCTCTAGAAACAGACACGTCCTGGCAGTGCTCGATTTGAATTCAAAACGCCTGGAACCCATTTCAACGCTGCTGGGCACCTTCTTTTAAATAATGGACCGCGCTTCCGTCAAGGTGTCCCATGTATGCGGACTCTGTAGCGGTCCTCCCAACACGTCATCCTGCGCAACGCGAAGGATCTGCTTCGTCCTTTTTCGAGTCAAAGACAAAGCAGATTCCTCTCCCGCTCTGCGGGATCGGAATGACGCGAGCGGGGCGGCAACTCCCGGCTCGCGCATAGGTTGCGGTTCTTGCGATGTATGCGGATATTGTCGCGCCACTCCCAGTCCGTCACCCTGAGCAACGCGAAGGGTCTGCTTCATTTGTCTTCGGGCCAACGGCAAAGCAGATTCCTCACCCGCTCTGCGGGATCGGAATGACGTAAGCGGGGCGGCGACTCGCCTTACAACGCCAGCCTTCTTAACCGCAGCGCGTTCGAAATCACCGAAACCGAGCTGAACGTCATGGCGGCGCTGGCGATGAGGGGGCTGAGCAGCAATCCAAAGAACGGGTACAGGACGCCGGCGGCGAGCGGAATGCCGAGCGAGTTGTAGATGAAGGCGAAGAAGAGGTTCTGGCGGATGTTCTTCATGGTGCCGCGGCTCAGGCGGCGGGCTTTGGCGATGCCGCGCAGGTCGCCTTTCAGCAGGGTGATGCCGGCGCTTTCAATGGCCACGTCCGTTCCGCTGCCCATGGCGATTCCCACCTGCGCCTGCGCCAGCGCCGGAGCGTCGTTGATGCCGTCGCCCGCCATGGCCACGATACGCCCTTCGCTTTGCAGCCGCTTCACCACTTCGTTTTTCTGCTGCGGCAAAACTTCCGCTTCCACCTCGTCGATGCCGAGCTTTTGTGCCACGGCCTCGGCGGTGGTGCGGCTGTCGCCGGTCAGCATCACAATACGGATGCCTTCGGCGTGCAGCAGCTTGATGGCTTCCGGCGTCGACTGCTTGATGGGGTCCGTCACGCCCAGCAGGCCGGCCGGCTTGCCGTCCACCACAACAAACATCACCGTCTGGCCGTCTTTACGCAGGGCTTCCGCGCGCTGCTCGAATTGGCCCGCGTCCGCGCCCTGTACTTCCACCAGGCTGCTGTTGCCCAGGCCCACCGTGCGGCCGTCAACTTTTCCGGTAACGCCTTTGCCCGTGACGGATTCAAAATCCCGCGCCTCGGTGAGTTCCACGCCTTTTTCGCGTGCGCCGGCCACAATCGCCTCGGCCAGCGGATGCTCGCTCGCGCGCTCGAGGCTCGCGGCCATGCGCAGCAGGTCGTGCTCGCTCCAGCCTTCCATGGGCTCGACTGAAACCAGTCGCGGCTTGCCTTCCGTCAGCGTGCCGGTCTTGTCCACCACAATGGTGTCAACTTTCTCCAGCACCTCGAGGCTTTCGGCGTTTTTGATCAGCACGCCGGCCGTGGCGCCGCGGCCAGTGCCCACCATGATGGACATGGGCGTGGCCAGTCCCAGCGCGCAGGGGCAGGCGATGATGAGCACGGCGACGGCGTTCACCAGCGCGTAGGCCATGCGCGGCTCGGGGCCGAAAATCGCCCAGACGATAAAGGTAAGAATGGCCGACGCCACTACAGCGGGAACAAAATAACCAGCCACCACGTCGGCCAGGCGCTGAATGGGCGCGCGGCTGCGCTGCGCCTCGCTCACCATTTTGACGATTTGCGACAGCAGCATCTCGCTGCCCACGCGCTCGGCGCGAATGACCAGACTTCCCTTCCCGTTCACCGTGCCGCCGGTGACGCGCCCGCCGGCAGATTTTTCAACCGGAGTGGGCTCGCCGGTGATCATCGATTCATCCACAAAGCTCGATCCGTCGAGCACTTCACCGTCGACGGGAACTTTTTCACCCGGGCGCACGCGGAGGCGGTCGCCGTGAGTGACGCGGTCGAGAGGAATGTCTTCTTCCGAGCCATCATCCGCCATGCGCCGCGCCGTTTTGGGAGCGAGGCCCAGCAGCGCCTTGATGGCGCTCGAAGTCTGGCTGCGGGCGCGCAGCTCCAGCACCTGGCCCAGCAGCACCAGCGTGGTGATGCCGGCCGCCGCGTCAAAATAAACGGCGACGGTTCCCGCCGCGCCGCGAAATGATGCTGGGAAAATTGAGGGCGCAACGGTGGCCACCACACTGTAGACAAACGCCGTGCCGGTGCCGATTGCAATCAGCGTGAACATGTTGGGGCTGCGGTTCACGATGGAAGCCCAGCCGCGCTGGAAAAACGGCCAGCCGCAATAAAGCACCACCGGAGTGGCCAGGGCAAGCTGAATCCAGTTACTGCCCCCCCCTGAAACAATGGAATGGCCAAGAATCATTTGCGCCATTTCAAGCGCCATCAGCGGCGCTGTCAAAACCACGCTGATCCAGAAGCGGCGATTCATGTCCGTGTATTCGGGATTGGCTTCTTCTTCCAGCGTCAGGGTGCGCGGCTCGAGCGCCATGCCGCACTTGGGGCAGGAGCCCGGCTCGTTCTGCACAACTTCGGGATGCATGGGGCAAACGTATTGCGTTTTGGTTTGCGGAGGCGCAATGGTCGTCGCCTCGAGCGCCATGCCGCACTTGGGACAGGCTCCGGGCTTCGACTGGTGGACCTCCGGGTCCATGGGGCAGGTGTAGTCAGCGCCGGCAATGGGCGCGGCAGGTTTGGGCGCAGCTTTCGCCTCGCCAATATAGTCTTCAGGCGCCGCGCGGAATTTTTCCAGACACGCCTCGCAGCAGAAATAGTAAGTGACGCCCTTGTATTCGTAACTTCCCGCCGCGGTGGCGGGATCCACGTCCATGTTGCAGATGGGGTCCTTGAACGTCACGGAGGCGTTGGTGAATTTTGCAAGGATGGGGAAATCGCCACCGTGCAATGGGTCAGTCAACGATCAAGCCTCCTTCGTTCTGGTGTCTTTTGATGAACGCGCCGCGCAGCCGGCCGGCAACTCCGCTTGGCAGGTTTGATGCAGCAACCGGGCGGCTGAGCTCAGACGGCCCGCCCGCAACATCAGGGCCAACAGCCTATCAGAGACGCGGCTGTGGCTGCATAAACCGTTGCCAGGGCATCACGAACCTCAACTTGGACCTGGAGCTTCACAGTCTATCCTTGCATGCCGATGGGCCGGTTGCAACCCTCCCGCCCAGGGAAACGGACCTTCGCGGGCGGTGGAAAATCGGGCCCCGAAAACGGCCTTCAGCGGGGGCTTCAGGTCGTCCCCGGCTGGTTGTTCAAGGAAAGGCCGACTGAACAAGCAGCCGGAGACGAAACGAAGCTGGCCGCAAAACATTGCAAGTTTTAGACTTGACCGCACCGCCCGCGCATCCGTAAGCTCACTATTGAGGGCTTTTTATGTCTAAATACGATCATGTTCAAATCAACAGTTTTAGGTTGCTTCGGCGTGCCTCGCCCAGCATGCCCGGCCTCGCGGACCTGGAGGGTGAAATCGGTAGGTCGCTTTCGGGGCTGGGCATTCCCCGTGAACGCCTGGCCGGCAAGAGCATTGCCGTCACGGCCGGCAGCCGCGGCATCGCCAATCTGAAGGAGATCATCAAGGCATCGTGCGACTGGCTGAAGTCGCAGGGTGCGCAGCCGTTTGTGATTCCGGCCATGGGCAGCCACGGCGGAGCTACCGCCGAAGGCCAGCGCATGATCCTTGAGGAGTACGGCGTGACGCCTGACTTTGTCGGCGCCGAAGTCAAGTCCGACATGGCCACGGTGCAGGTGGGCGAAACAACGGAAGGATTCCCGGTGAACGTGGACCGGAACGCCTGGGAAGCCGACAGCATCCTGGTGGTGAACCGCATTAAGCCCCACACGGATTTCAGCGGCAACATCGAAAGCGGCCTGCTGAAGATGATTGCCGTCGGCCTGGGCAAGCGCGAAGGTGCGGCGGTGACGCATCGCTGGAGCCGCAGGTACGGAAACGAGCGCGTGATCCGGTCAATCGCCGGCGTCATACTCGGCACCGGGAAGATTCTGTGCGGCCTTGCCGTTGCTGAAAATGAAATGCACCAGATCGCGGTTCTGCGCGCTGTGCTTCCGGAAGGAATCGTTGCCATGGAGGAAGCCATGCTGCCCGTTGCCCGCAGTCTGGTTCCGCGCCTGCCGTTTGCGAAGTGCCAACTGCTGGTGGTGGACGAGATGGGCAAAAATATCAGCGGCACCGGCATGGACACGAAAGTTGTGGGCCGGGGCGCCAGGCCGCTGCCCGTTGAAAGCCCGGAGATCGGCCTGATTTACGTGCGCGACCTGACCGTGGAAAGCGATGGAAACTCGATCGGGATCGGGCTGGCAGATGCCATCCATGAGCGCTTCTACCGCAAGATTGATCTCCGCAAGATGTATATGAACGCCCGAACTTCGCTGAACCCGATGATGGCCCGCGTGCCGATGCATCTGCCCTCTGACCGCGAGGCGCTCGACTACATGCTGGCCACGCTCGGCACTCCTGATACAGCAGACCAGCGCATCATCTGGGTTCGAAACACCCTCGAACTCAACCGCGTTGCCGTTTCCTCTTCTTATGTGAAGGAGGCCGGGGCGCCGGCCGGATGGCAAATGCTGCCGGAAGAATTCACCCTAAGTTTTGACCACGCAGGCGATCTCGTGTCGCCCTTCGAAAGGGCGGCCGGAAACGCTCACGCGTCTTGACTCTGCCGTGCAACCAAGCCAGAATGGTAGCATCTGGCGGGATGGAAACATGAGCAAAACCCCCTGGCAAACGGTGCTGGTTGTGATGGCTTTGTTTCTGCTTCTGCCTTCTCCCGCCACAGCGCAGGAAGGGAAACCCTCTGGTCTGCATCCATCCGGCTCACAGAACGCAAAGGCCGTGAAAGCACCGGCGAAGTTGCCGCTTCAGTCGCTGACCCTGGTCAACACCACGGAGGCAGCCCGGAGGGTGGCAGAGGAAGA
>JAJYJL010000309.1 GCA_021789565.1 Acidobacteriota bacterium | reverse complement strand
AGGGTCCAATGACGAGAACTGTGGGCATAAGATGCGTCTATCGTAAAAACAAACAACCAGCCGGCATCGGCTGGTTTCTGCGGGGCCAATGCCCCGGTCGTCAAGAGCGGGTGATGGGATTCGTCGCCTCACGAGGCGCACCCACGACATTCTGCTTGGGAAGTAATCATTAGTCTTCGTCCCGGCAGAATTTCGTCCCGCTCAATTGCGACATTCTGCGTCCCGATTTCCGACTACGGAATTTTCCTCAGCAGAATGGCGTCTTTTGTTTGAACCCTGCATCCATTATAGTCATGCTATCTCACCTGTCAATCAAGCCACTTGGCCACTCCCGATCTGGGCAATTACGGCAACCCGGGCGAAGAGCGAATTTGCCTTCATCGGGATTGGTGATAGAATGGCAACGTAGTTGCCCTTTGCCTCTGATCGTTCATCTACGACCTGCTTCCACTCCACACGAGGAGCGCAGAGATGGGGCGTACGAGACAAGGATGTCTCCACTACGTGCTTTCTTCGCAGATGTCCAAGCACCTGCCGTTTGACGCGTGTTCGCGTTAGCGGCAGGTGGTCTTATTGTTCGGAGGAAGGAGTCTCGCAATGAAAACCGGCCTGCCTTGGCGCACAATCCTCCTTGAGACCCTGGTTCTCTCCGCCCTGATCCTCCTGCCCCCCTCGGCTTCGGCGAAAGTTCTCCCAGCGGCCACAATTATCGAGTACGCCGTTCCCCCTGAGATCAACCTTCCCGGCGACATCACGCTAGGTCCAGGCGGCAATCTCTGGTTCACAGGCAATGGGCCTTACATTGGTAGTATAACCATAAGCGGCGAAGCCTCCGCTTACCTTCTGTCCGACAGCCCCAGTTTCTTAGGCAGCGGCGACATCACCCTGGGTCAAGACAACGCGCTCTGGTTCGCTGAGTCCCACGGCTCCGGCTACAACGGTTGGGGCTATATCGGAAGGTTCAGTCCTCCCAACGACTTCACTGAGTGGAGCACCGTGATGGGCTGGGGAGCCCATGGACTCACAAAGGGTCCAGACGGTAACCTCTGGTATCACGATGGTCGAATCGTCCGCATGAACCCCGATCGTACTTACTCGATCTTCCCAATCACCCCCTGGGCCGCGATCTATTCAAGCAGGATAGCCACCGGGCCGGACGGCAACCTTTGGTTCCCTGCAATGAATACGAACATCAACAGCGAGATGGCTATCGTCCGAATGTCACCATTAGGGGATCCCCAAGTATTCCCACTTTCGGGGCACCCCGGCGTGGTCAACGACATCACAGCCGGGCCCGACGGGAACCTCTGGTTCACAGAAAGCCTCGGCAAGGTGGGCCGAATCACAACAAAAGGCGAAATAACGGAATTTGCTCTCCCCTCAGCCAGTTATTATCCCGATAGAATTACACCTGGCCCCGACGGTAACCTTTGGTTCACCGTAAACATGTATCACGGTTCGTACTACGACAGCTGGATCGGTCGTATGAACACTTCCGGCGCGTTGATTGAGCTCATCACCACGCCCGTCCTTATCCATGGCAACGGCATAACGACGGGTCCTGATGGCAATATCTGGTTCGTTGAAGGCTACGACAACAAGATTGCGAAACTCTTGGTCTCCTCCGTGTCCCCCACGTACTCCATCTCCGGGCGCGTGACGGATGACTGCAACAACCCGATCTCTGGCGTCACCATATCCGATGGGCGAGGAGATGTTGCCACCACAGATAGCAATGGCAATTACGTACTGGGAGGACTGGCATCCGGTTCATATACCCTCACACCCTCGAAAGAGAATTTCTCCTTCTCATCACCATCCTTTCAAGTGACAGTGCCAACAACTTCAAACCCAAGCTTCACAGGAAGATCGATCTACTCCATCTCCGGCCACCTCAGAGACAACAGCAACCAGCCGATTCCTGGCGTATCTGTTCAGGCGGCCTCAACAACCAGTGTCAACCATGGTGGATTTACTACCTCCGATGCTAACGGATGCTATACTTTCGCAAATCTTGCCACCGATACTTATCGGGTTCGGCCTTTTACGAGTGCCTATGCCTTCACGCCTGCATGGAAAGATAAACTGGTGATGCCGGTGGGCGCAGGAGGTCAGGATTTTACCGGCACGCCAACACTGCCCAATTATCGCGTCGACGTCACTCCATTATGGCAGGACATGCCGTCTTGGGGAAACCAAGATTATGACAGCTTCGGTACTATTGGAGGATACGGATGCCTCCTCACTGACTACACGATGCTCATTAACTTCTTCGGTCAGCTATCTACAAGCCATTTCGAAACCGATCCTCTCACTCTCAATACCTGGCTCATGACGCCGACCGCGAACGGATATTCGAAGAACCCTGGCGAGGCTGGGTTCATAAACCCAGGTGCGCCATTACCGTTTGCCACAGCGCACGGCGTGCCACTGTATTGGGACAGTTGGTCTCCATACTCACCCACAAGTGATGGAGTGAGTGATGAGATACTCGATTGGTATCTCCAACACGATAGGCCCGTCATTCTTCAAGAAGACGGCCATTTTGTGCTCGCCATCGGAAAAGTAACAGATAGTACGGGCCTTACATACGCGATTATAGATCCGGCTCGCCGGTTCAGCACCCTACGAGGGTACGGCAACAAGTTCATCAATAAGGCGCTCTACAGCCCCGGGACAGCCAGTCACCTCGCTTCTCTGTATATTGGGGTTGCCTCTCCTCTTCAGTTCCTTGTGACTGACCCGAACGGACGAAGAACGGGCTATGATCCAAAGACCGGCAACATGCTTGACGAGATTCCCCAGTCGAGCTACATCACTCAGACGCTAGCCGACGCCCTGTATCCCAATAATCCGACGACGGAAATCAAAGGCTTTTATACCGGCGCACCAATGGCGGGTCCATATAGGGTGAATACGGTTGGTACTGGTAGCGGAAGTTACACGCTGACCTTCATCGGAACAAACCAGATAGGCGCATCCACTTCTCAGGTCCTAATCGGTCAAACGACACTGGGTCAAACCAAGACCTACCAAATCACCTACACGCCAACGGGCGGCATCGGGCGACTCTCCTTTCCATTGTATTTGCCGTTTTTGTCCCACTAGGAGAGACTACCTCTAACGCCTCGAGATAGAACCCTAGATGCGGCACCCGTCCCCAGAGGTCCCTCCGATTTTCGGCTCTTGCTTTAGCTGCGTGGACTCTTAGGGGTATGTTCTCATTACGGCAGCTGTGCGAAAGGCCTCAACGCACCACAGGGGCAACGGTCGATTTTGACCGAGATGCAGGTCCCGGGGTGGCGGGAAATCACATGCTACACTGAACAGAGCGCGGGCCGGCCTCTTCGAGCGACCAGCGGATGACTTTACACTCCATGACAAGCTGCAGTGGGCGCTGGCAGGTTCATTGGCTCCCATTCAGCACTGGTTCGCCTTTCGCTAGAAGCGTGAGAGCATCTCCCTCACATCTAGTAATCCATCCTGTTAGCCAGTTGTCTTTCGGACATCAAGAGATCGGGTGTGTGATAAACGCGCCAGCGGCCATTCCTTCTATTGGGTTGCTTCTTCTCGTTGGGTAGGGTTCGGAAGAGCGCAGACAGTCCTCACCCGGCGCAGCGATTTGCGATTGGTTGCCCGGATATTGACCACTTCACGTTCCGAAAGGCGACTCACCTATGAGCGGTCGGCAAACAAAGTTAGTTCTTCTCAGTATCTTCATGCTGGGCTTGTTGATAGCCACAGATATGCCTACTTCGGTAGCAGATCCATCTCAGCGACGGGACCCCGTACGCCAAGGAGGAACCGGAGCCTTCAATTCTGCTTCTGTCGTCTTCTCCGATGATTTCTCAACTGACCCTAATACTAGTGGCCACTGGCAAATCTATCGAAAAGATAGCGGTGACACGGCTAACGAGGCGTCCTGGAGTTCTGCTGACGGCGACTTTTATTTAACCCGGGCTGCACCCTGGAGAGCTGCCGCGGCAGTTGCGAGTTATCAATTGACGGCCACGAGCTGGCAAGCCCAATTTCGGTATCGAGTGGGAGGCGGGTCTGGCTCGGATGGCTTCACGTTCATGTTCTACAAGGACGGCGCTTCCTTCGGAGCTCCTGCCTGCGGAGGCCTGCTCGGTTTTCATAATTGGAATGGTACGGGGGACGCCTCCTGCGCCCCGTACTCGACCGTGGCAGGTTATGGGATAGAGTTTGACACTTGGCTGAACCCAGCGGCTGACGGGATCAACGACCCGTCCTCCAGCCATGTCGCCTTGATCAAGGATAGTGTTGCCAACCATCTAGCGTATGTTAATGATTCTCAGATCGCTGATAATGTCTGGCACGATGCGTTGGTCCAGTTCGACAGTGGGCACGTAACTGTCTCGATTGATGGTGGACCGGTCCTGGATTACACAATTTCAAATCCAGACTACACCTATTCCAGAGTAGGTTTCTCGGCCGGCACCGGATTGGGAAACGATAATCATGTAATCGATGATTTCGTCCTAACGACAGGTGCTCAGCCATCGCTTTATTCCATCTCCGGCCGCGTGACGGATGGCAGCAGCGGCTGTATCTCCGGCGTATCTGTTTCCGATGGTGCTGGGCACACAAGTCCGCCTAGCGACACCTATGGAAACTATGCACTGAGCGGGTTGGCCGCCGGCACGTACACGCTGGGCGCGGTCAAAAGCGGTTGTAAGTTCTGGCCAAATGCCCAGCCTATTGTGCTCTCGGGCGATGCGACCCAGAATTTCTCCGAATGGACTCTCGGAATTGGCAAGGTCCCCGTCTATCTGCAAGGTGACCCGTCCACGCCATCGACATTGCCCTGGCACCCCCCATGGTACAATCAGACTCTCCTCGGCAATGCGAGCGGTGATACCTACGACACCGTTGGTCGGTATGGCTGTGCGCTTGCAAGCTACGCAATGATTCTTGGTCACTATGGGCAACTCTATTCCCCGCCGCTCCAGACAGACCCCGGTGATTTGAACGCACATATGCAGGGGCTGGATCCAGTTTCCTTCGAGCAGTACGCTTGGTCAAAGGGAGTGAATGTTTTCCAGAGCGGCGTAGGACCGGCCAACGACTTTACTGGGTTGCACAGTCAGCTCACCAAGGGGGACTTGGTGATGCTTAAACTTGGCGTTTCCGGTTCGCCGACTCGTGTTCACTACGTGGTCGTCACGGGTGAGACTACCGTCCACAATCAGGCTACCTATACCATCAATGATCCAGTCTACGGCCAGGTCACACTTTTGGGCCGGTACGGCAAGAACGATTTTCAAGCTGCTTACTACTATATGCTTGGCCCAACCACCTTCAACCGATCTGCCGTAGAGATTTCCGCTCACTCGCCCGTCCAACTTCTTGTGACCGATACCCAAGGACGCCGAGTAGGCTACGATCCGAGAACGGGACTATCCTATAATGAAATCCCTAATGCCGGATATGTGACGGGCGCCATTGCCGGTCCGGACGGAAACACACTTCCCGAATTCAAGTACGTGTTGATCCCCCAACCATCAAGTTCCTCATACTACCTCCAAGTCATCGGAACGGGGACTGGAGGATACACAATCGACGTAATCCAAACGGATTCTTCCGGCAAGGGCAGCGTGAGCCGTCAGTCCGGCACCGCACAACTGAACTCCGTCTACTCATACACCATCCGCGCAGCCAGTGCGCTGTTCCTGCCGCTCATAGTGCGCTGAGCAACGAATCATGAGGGCCAGGGAGCGCTCCCTGGCCCTCTGCGGTCCCAAAGTGATCCTTATAGTCGCCCGAGGCCTGCTGCCTCGAGGAGTTCGTTGGTGGTTTCGATCAGTTTCTCTGCTTTAGTCGATTCGAGTACAAGGGCGACGCCCAGGCGAATGAGGATTTCGCGCGGGACGCTTTCCCGCTTTCCTCGCAGAATTCGCCAGATATTAGCCCCATCTACGCCGTTGGAGTGGCTCCGAAGAGAGGGACGGTAACATGTATCTCTGGGCAGTAGCCAGGCTCCCATGGACTGCTAAATACCGGAATTGTGCTGCGCCCCCAAGATTTCTGCAAGACTTGGGACCCGCAGCTTGCAGTAGGCGATGACACGTTCCGCTTTAGCATCGTCTGGAACAGGAACGTCTCCTACCCAGACGGGAAGGGGACGAAATAGCCCAGCAAGAACAGCGCCTTTGGAGATGTCCGCAAGCGGAATGCGCTCAAGCGTCATATGAACCTCCGGGACTAATTCCTGGAGGTTATATTTCGTGCCCGCCTGCCGGTAAATCGCTTCAAGCGACCTGGCCATGTCATACCGGTGCAGCCTCTTGGCGCCATCGTATAGCAGGGTTAGTTTCCGGTGCACAAACCGGCTATCAGTCAAAAACGTCGCCGTCAGGACCAATAGCCCGCCATTGCGTGTCTGCGTCGCGAGCGCCTCCATTGCCCGGTCCGTCGGCCACAGGTCCCCATCTTCCAACACTCGTTCGGTGAGGGCGAGCACCGCTCTCTTGCTCCCTGTCTTTTCCAACCCGAGAACGGCGGCCACTTGGACGGCGGGTTCGCGATGGTGCAAACAATAATCTCTCAACTCCTCGATGAGGTGCTCGTCCAGACCAACGGTATTGCTTAGGCGCTCCGTGAGTTCGCGTTTGGCTTTCCGATCAAAATCGACGACACATTTTCCCGCTCTCCTCGTGGCTGACAGGGTTGGTTGCTTGAAGACTTGAGCCACCAAGATTCAAGTGGGGTTCGGAATCAGGCCATCTGCCCAACGAAAAACACCAGCCTTATTGGACTGGTGTTTCGGTAAGGTCCCTGAGGGAAAATTCTCGTTCGCATAAAGCCGCGCCATGCTAAGCCTGCTCATTCTTGCGCAAGGCGTCGTCAACCTCGTCCCCATGCGCATCAGCGTAGGCCCACGCGGCCACCAGATCTGAAGCATGGAGTGTGGGATAGTTCTCCAGGATCCTGGCTTCGCTCCAACCCAGGCGGCGATAACCTTCGAGAGCCCAAACCGGGATCCGGGTGTGCGTAATGCACGCCTCGCCGCCCGCGACGCCCGGCGTCTTGTCAATCCCGGGCCATGCATGAGTCAGGTCGAGCGCGAGCCGCCTAAGCAGCTCTGCCTTTTCAGCCGTACTCAGAGCTTCCAGTTGCGCTGCGATTTCTTTCGGACTCATCGATCCTCCGAAACAAAACACCAGCCCGGTCGCTGGGGCTGGTGCAAACAGGCCCCTCTCAGGGATGGAGGTTTCCGCTCAGCCATTCCTCAACTCTCTGAAGGAACACCTCGAACTCCATTGGCGGACAAGTTTGGTGCGAGTCAGGGTCCTCGAAGGGATGAACATGCCAAGACGTTGTGTTATCCACGCCATATAGGCGGACACTGGACCTGATCAGTGCGAAAGAGGTCTTGCCCGTAACTGCATTGTAGAACACGTCCACGAACAAATCGGGGCGAAGGTCGGCGCGAACCTTGACCAGTACGTTATCCTGGATGCTGACTGAATACGATTGAACGATCGGAGACGCCTGGCACGCGCCAGCGACGCGAGTCGCGAATTCTACTGCGTCTGGGGCAGCCACTGGGCGGTTTCCTCCAGCTTAGCTTGCCGCGTGATTAGCCCCTCCCATTCCAAATAGTCCTTCTCCACCTCATAGGTATCCTGGTGAGGCACTTGGCCTGTGTCCCATCGTTGCTTGAATGCCGTAAAGTTCATCTGGTACTTGTCTTCAAAAACCTTGCGTTCCGCCGCGATCTTTTCGAGGCGATGCTCCACCGTGTCCCGGAGAGCCATCCACAGAGCCACTTCAAAACGGGGTTCGCCCGTCAAATCGGTCAATAGCCTCAACGCGTTCTTGGGAACCTCTATCGTCATGCTTCGCCTCCGAGTACGAGGATAGCAACGCGAGTCGCTCCTATCAACGAATTTGGATTCAATGACCGAAGGGACTCGTAACTAGAAAACAAACAACCAGCCGGCATCGGCTGGTTTCTGCGGGGCCAATGCCCCGGTCCTCAAGAGC
>JAJYJL010000308.1 GCA_021789565.1 Acidobacteriota bacterium | reverse complement strand
CTACGTGGGCCTGGGTGACGGCGTCTACTTCAACAACGCGGTGACGGAAATTGTGGCCGAAGACAACGCCCACGTCGATTACGCCAAACTTCAGAGCGAGAGCGAAGCGGCATTCCACGTGGCCACGGTGCTGGCTTATGCCGGGCGCAACGCAGCCGCCACGACCAATTCCATCCAGTTCGGCGCGCGCCTGGGCCGCGAGGAAGTGACCATGGTCCTGGATGGCGAAGGAGCGGAAGGATATCTCTACGGCCTTTACGTTACCAACGGCCGGCAGTTGATCGACAACCACACGACCATTGATCACGCCCAGCCGCACTGTTCGAGCCGGGAATTTTACAAGGGCATTCTGGACGGAAAATCGACCGGCGTCTTCAACGGCAAGATTCTTGTGCGGAAAGACGCGCAGAAAACGGACTCCAAGCAGAGCGACCAGAACCTGCTGCTTTCAGAAACCGCAACCATCAACACCAAGCCACAGCTTGAGATTTTTGCCGACGACGTAAGGTGCACACACGGCGCGACCATCGGCCAGATTGATCCTGAGTCGATTTTTTATCTGCGTTCGCGCGGGATTGGCCTGGAAGAAGCCCGCAACCTGCTGATGGTGGCCTTTGCCGGCGAGATTATCCACCGCGTGAAGGTTGTGCCGTTCCAGAGGCAGCTCAAAGCGGCATTGCTGGCCAAGATGAGAAGGTGATCGGGCGCCGCGCAGGCTGTCTGGCATTCGCCTTTTGGAGTTTGGAAACGAACCATGGCTATCACCTCGCATCATATGACCGAAACAACCGGCCGGAAGTCCTCGCTGAAGTTTGACGTCGAGCGGACCCGGAAGGATTTCCCTGCCCTCGATCAGACGATCCATGGCAAGCCGCTCGTCTATCTGGACAACGCCGCCACCAGCCAGAAACCGCTGGCGGTGATGGAGGCGGAGGAGGGTTTCTACCGCCGGGACTGCTCCAACATTCATCGCGGCGTCCATGAACTCAGCGAGCGCGCCACCAAATCTTATGAAGACGCACGGGTGACGGCGCAGCGCTTCCTCAACGCGCGCGACAGCAGCGAAATCATTTTTGTGCGCGGCGCCACGGAAGCCATCAACCTGGTGGCTAGCAGCTTTGGGCGCAAGAGTGTGCAGCCGGGTGACGAAATCCTGATTACCGCCATGGAGCACCATTCGAACATTGTTCCCTGGCAGATTCTGTGCGAGGAAAAGGGCGCAATGCTGCGCGTGGCGCCCATCAACGATCGCGGCGAAGTCCTGCTGGATGAATTCGAAAAGCTGCTGGGGCCCAGGACGCGCCTTGCTTCCGTGGTGCATGTTTCAAACGTGCTGGGGACCATCAACCCCGTCCGCGAAATGATTGAAGCCGCCCACCGCAGGAACGTCCCGGTGCTGCTGGATGGCGCGCAGGCAGCGCCGCACGTCCGAGTAGATGTTCAGGATCTTGATTGCGAGTTTTACACCTTTTCGGGGCACAAGCTTTACGGACCCACGGGAGTGGGCGTGCTTTACGGCAAGGCTGATGTGCTGAACGCCATGCCACCATACCAGGGCGGCGGCGACATGATCAGTTCCGTGACCTTCGAGAAGACAATTTACAACTCCCTGCCCTACAAGTTTGAAGCCGGGACCTCGAACATCGCCGGAGGCATCGGGCTCGGCGCAGCCATCGACTATGTGAATCGGATCGGGATGGAAAACATCGCCGCTTACGAAGACGAGCTGCTCGCTCACGCCACAGATGCACTCAGTAACATTCCCGGGCTGAGGATTATCGGCACGGCACAGAAGAAAGCCGGCGTGGTTTCATTTGTGATGGAAGGGATCCATCCCCACGACGTGGGAACCATTCTGGACCAGGAAGGGATTGCCGTGCGCACCGGTCACCACTGCGCGCAGCCGCTGATGGAGCGCTTCAAGATTCCGGCCACCACCCGCGCCTCGCTGGCGTTCTATAATACAAAAAGAGAGATTGATGCGCTCGCCGCGGGGATTCAAAAGGTGAAGGAGTTGCTGGGCTGATGTCGGATGGTCGAAGGCAGGAGATAGAGACTGAGTTCTACGGAAGAAACCGGGGACAAAAGCAGAAATGAAGCCACCGCTCAAGCCTTTGCATCCGGAAGATGCCTTAAACAGGACGAAGCTGTTGGCCATGGAAAAACTCACGACCGAAACGATCACACAGTCCTTGAAGCCGGGACATCAGCACTCCCTTAAGACCCGTCCCGACGGAACCGTTCTTGACGGGCACCATCGCATAGAGGTCCTGCGGCGGCGCGGTATCGATGTCGACGCTCTGCCACGCGAAGTCATCGAGAGGGAAGATAACTAGGCAGCGAGCATGACAAGCCTATGAAACCGGAGATTTACTGGATTGACGGACCGTGGAAGGGAAGGCTGGCCATCGTAGGCCGTCCCCGCGGGAACGACTGGTTGGAGGACGAAGTTCGGGCCTGGAAAGCTTCCGGGATTGACGCTGTGGTTTCTTTGCTGACCACGGACGAGGAGGCCGAACTGGGACTTGCGTCAGAGAAACAACTCTCGAAGGCGGCTGGTATCCACTATACCTCATACCCTGTCCCGGACCGTTCGGTGCCCCAGGACTACGGCGAGAGTGTCCGTCTGATTCGGGAAGTCGAGGAACGGCTTACTGAAGGCAAGAATGTTGCGCTTCACTGCCGCCAGGGTATTGGCCGGTCTGCGTTGCTGGCTGCTTGCCTGCTCGTCTCGGCTGGTTTGCACCCCGACGCTGCGTTCGCAAGGCTTCGAGAAGCGCGAGGGTGTTCGGTACCCGAGACTGAAGAACAAAAACAGTGGGTCATGCGGTTTTCGCGAGAAATTGCGCACGCTTAAGCGCATCGCGCGGCAGATCAGGTTGGAGAAATTAGAATACCATGTCGGATATCAGGGGACTCTACCAGGAAGTGATTCTCGACCACAGCAAGAAGCCCCGGAACTATCGTGTGCTGGAAGGCGCCAATCATCACGCGGAGGGTTACAACCCGCTGTGCGGCGACCGGGTCACGATTTACCTGAAGACCGAGAACGGCCGTATCAGCGATGTGAGTTTTCAGGGTTCCGGCTGCGCGATTTCAACATCCTCGGCCTCGCTGCTGACCGAAACGCTGAAGGGCAAGACGCTTGGTGAAGCCGATGCGATGTTTGAAAAGTTCCACGCTTTGGTAACCGGCGAATCAAACGGCAAACTGGCGGGAGACCCGCCGCTTGGCAAGCTGGCGGTTTTTTCCGGGGTGGCGGAATTTCCCATGCGAGTGAAGTGCGCGACGCTGGCCTGGCACACGCTGCGGTCGGCGCTGAAGGGCGAGGAGAAAACCGTAAGCACCGAATAGGAATGGGTTCAGCATGGACGAAAACAACAAGATCAGCGAACCGCAGGCTGCTGAGAACGAAACGGCAACTGCAAAATCCGAAACGGAACAACCGGCTGCCGAACAAACTTCAGCCGGCGGCGCTGCCGACGCCGACGCCTTGAAGGAAAAGGTGGTCGAGGCGGTCAAGACCTGTTTCGACCCGGAGATTCCCGTCAATATTTACGAGCTGGGTCTGGTATATGACATCAGCGTCACGCCGTCGTCGGAAGTTGCCGTGAAGATGACGCTCACCAGCCCGGCGTGCCCCGCGGCCCAATCGCTGCCCGGCGAAGTGGAAGACAAGATTCGCGTAATGGCCAAACCGAAAGACGTGACAGTGGAAGTGGTGTGGGATCCCCCGTGGAATCCGGACATGATGTCGGAAGCGGCCAGGCTGCAACTGGGCATGATGTAAGAGTTGGCCGGGCAGTCCCGTTGCGCGCGAGCACACGGCAGGGAGAGTCAACATGAAACTGACGTCCCAGGAAGAATACGGATTGCGGTGCCTGCTGCGGCTGGCTCGGGAAGGCGAAAGTCTCACCATTCCGAAGATCGCCCAGAAGGAAGGCATCTCCAATTTTTACGTCGCCAAGCTGATGCGCATCCTGCGGCGAGCTCTACGATCCGGGATTTTGCGAGGAACATTCCGGCAGTGAAAGCTCCTGTGCGAATTCCGTAGACTGCTCTGTCCGTTCCTTGTGGCGCGCGGTGCAGCAGGTGATTGACCAGGTGCTGAGCAAGACCACACTGAAAGACCTGCTCTCCAATGAGGCGGAAATGACGTCGTGGACAGGCCATCTGGTGAAAGTGACTCCCGCGCCGGTGAGGCCGGTGGCTATGCCCATCCAGATCGACAAATAGGGATCTATTGAGAGCTTCCGGCATCCGCTCCCGCGCGCTTCCCCATCTTTCAAATCCACCCTTCTCGAGGATAACAACTGATGACAGCAGACCTGATGCGAAGTCCTCTGGCGGACTACCACCTCTCCCAGGGCGCAACGCTTGCGGAATACCATGGCGCCACCGTTCCCGCACGCTTCACCCAGCCCGCTGAGGAGCACCAGGCGGTGCGCACGGCCGCGGGGCTCTTTGATTTTTCATTCCGGGCGAAATTTTCGCTGGCGGGGCGGGACGCCTCAAAGTTTCTGCACCGCATCGTCTCCAACGACATCAAGAACTTGGCCGCGGGCCAGGGTACCTACGCGACGCTGCTGAATCCCCAGGGACAGATCCTGGCCGACCTGCGCGTTTACGCCGCCCAGGACCGCCTGCTGGTGGATACCGACGCCGACCTGCGCTCTAAAGCCATGGAGATTCTTCGCCGATACATTATCGGGGACCAGGTGCAGGTGGAACCGTTGGAGATCTTCGCCCTGGCCTTTGAGGGACCGCAGGCTGCGGGCTTGCTGGAAAAGACTTTGCACGTGGACCTGCCCTCGATGAAAGAGTTCGAACACTTTGCCACAAATTACGCCGGCTTTCCTGTCCGGGTCGTCCGCATGAGCAATACGGGCGAAGAAGGCTACGAGGTCTGGGTGGGAGCCAAAGGCATGATGGGTTTGTGGGGAGCGGCGTGCGGGCAGGCGCCAAGTTACGGCATGCTGCCCTGCGGGAGCGAAGCGCTGGAGTCCCTGCGAATCGAGGCCGGCATTCCCCGCTACGGTTCAGAACTGGGCGAGGATACTCTGCCGCTCGAAGCCAACCTGATGAACGCCCTCAGCTTCAACAAGGGCTGCTACATTGGCCAGGAAATCGTGGAGCGGGCCAGAAGCCGCGGTCACGTCAACTGGAGGCTGGCCGGGGTGAAGATCGAAAGCACTCAGCCGCCTGCCAGTGGCGAAAAATTGACCCTCGACGGGAAAGAAGTTGGGGAGGTTACCAGCGCCTGTGTTTCACCCACGCTGCAAGCAACCATTGCTCTTGCCTATCTTCGCAAGGAGCACCTGGAACCCGGCACACGGCTGCAGACGGCCTCCGGCGCCGCGGCGGAAGTGACCGCCCTGCCTTTCTATCAACGGCCTGCCCCCGCAGAGTGAACTTCCATGCCGGATAAGCGCTCCGCTGCGCCACGCGGCTTCTCCGTGATAGAACTGATGATCGTGGTCACGGTCCTGCTGATCCTTGCAGCCATCGAGGTTCCCAACCTGATGCGGGCGCGTATGGCGGCAAACCAGGCGGCGGCGGTCGAGAACCTGAAAACCATCGAGGCGGCGGAAGTCACCTACGCCGTCACCTACAATCACGGTTACACCCCCACTCTCGGAGAGCTCGGCCCTTCCGCGCAGTCTGCATCAAGCCACGCTGCGGCCTTGATCGACGGCATGTTATCTCATGGCGAGAAGGGCGGTTATTCCTACCTCTACATTCCCGGGCCCGTGGTTGACGGCAAAGTTGAAACTTACACCTTGAAAGCGATTCCATCCGTGCCCTGCACCACCGGCGATCAGTACTATTCGATTGACCCCGCAAATCAGGACTCGGTCCTCGCCCAGGACTTCACATCGGTTGTCCAGCAGGACTTTATTGCCCAGGTGCTGAAGGGATCGATGGGACACGGGCAGACAACGTGCTCCCAGTAGACCGCAATTCGCATTTCACTCTTCAGAGGAATCGGTTGGAAGCACCCTCTACGGCGGACCCTTCGAAACCCCTCTGTTTTTCTTCCTCCCACTCATGGCCGGGCCCTGTCCTGACGATTCGAATACTTACGGGCGGGGCGCCTGACAGGCCCGTTCCCACAAGGATCGACCAGCAATGGCGTTTAAAAAGGATTCGCAGAAGCGCAGGTCCGACCGGCTGATGGTCAGTATCCCGCTGCACGTCTCGGGCCTCACTGAAACAGGGGAGTCGTTTGAGTGCGATGGACACGCCGTTGATGTCAATCGATTTGGAGCCCGCATCCGGATGGAGCGGCCGGTTCCTGCGGGTGGCAAAGTCCTGCTGACCAACATGGAAAATAACCTGCGGGGCGAGTTCCGGGTGGTCAATGTCCTGGAAAGCTCCCGGGAAGGGAGGATGGACTTTGGTGTCGAAGCCCTGGGGAATTATCCCACTTTCTGGGGAATCGACTTTCCGGCGCAGGCCAGGAAGCCCACCGAGTCTCGCGGGCTGCTGGAATGCCAGCAATGCCATTCTGCAACCCTGCATCCCCTGATCCTGGATGAAATTGAAATGCTGGAGTCCGGCGGAACTGTGCGAAAGCCCTGCGCATCCTGCGGCGCCAGGACCGAGTGGAAATTTGCGATGGAAGCCGGGCGCGCCGCTCTCCCGGAAGAAGACCCGAATCCTGGCGATAGCCAGACTGCGAGGACGCAGCCGGGCACGCGCACCGTCTTCATTCAACACCCGGTAACCGTCCGGACCGCCACGGGCGAAGTTGAAATTGTGCAAACCGAGAACCTCTCAAAGGATGAAATCCGCTGCTCCAGCGAAAAGAGCTATGAGGTCAGCCAGGTGGTCACGCTGGAGTGGGAAAACTCCGGCACGGGCAAGAGGCTTCAGGTGCAGGGCCGCATCCGCAGGCGCCAGAGTATTGCGGGAAGCCGGCGAATCGTTTACAGCATCCGGTACGAGGGAACACCCGCCGTGCTGCCTCCCGCGCCGCTCAAACCGGCGGGAAAGCTTTATGCGTTGATGACGGCGCTGGCGGCGGCAGCCTGCGTCCTGGTGGCTCTCAACGTTCGGCGGATCATTTTTAGCCTGACCATTCCCCTGAGCTCCACGGCCCGGCCAATCGCCTCCCTCGGGGCCGCACTTCTCCTGGTCGCCCTGGCGCACAAGGCCTGGAAAACCATTCTGGCGCGCGAACCGGAGAGCCGCCAGATCTTCAGGAAGCGGCATCTCACGGCCGCCTGGATCATGGTGCTCGTCTTCCTGGGCTCGCTGGGCACGGGTGTGGTTGCCGGCGTCGCGAGCGGCCATCAGCGCGGGCGGAAACTGAAAGCCCTCCATGACTTTGTTGTGGCCCGCATCTTTGAAAGCAATATCGATGCCGCCGAGAACCGCGTGATGGAGAGTCCTGCTGACTATGCCGACGTCTGCGTGACCCTGGCCCTGCTGGCCGCAAAATGGCAGCCGCAACTGGACGGGCTCTCGGCCGACGCGCTTGAACTTTACCGCTTTCAGTTGTGGCAGAGCGCAAATTCCCGCGAAGAGATGAAGGACCTTGAAGAGATCCTGGCGCTCGACCGCCGCAAGCTGGACGTGGTCGGGGAACAGATCGCCCTTAAAGCCGAGGCGGCAAGCCTCAGCCCCGACCAGCAGCAGGCTTTCTGGCAGTCCAGGTTCCCGCCCCTGCGGCAGAAAATCCGGGATCTGGACACGCGAAAAGAACGGGTGGTCAGAGCCCTGGTTGCGGAAAAGTGATCGCTTCGGCGCGGGCGGCGAGGAATAGCGAATTGGAGCCACGCTCCGTGATTTTCTGGATATGCTGTCTGAGGGCCTTTGCCTCAGGGTAAACCTCCGGTCCGAAGCAATCGCCTAGCCCCATGGGAATGCTCCGGTTTGTTTTCGGTTCGTTTTTTTCGCCCTCATTTATTTTCAACAACATGGCCCGCTTCGTTTTTAGGTTCGTTTTTTCCACAGGTACGTGTTTTCAACAACTTCTCCGCTTCGTTTTTGGGTTCGTTTCGGTTCGTTTTTGATAGCCGATCCT